>CAZIHR010000134.1:0-32659 GCA_964538885.1 uncultured Nitrosopumilaceae archaeon | reverse complement strand
TACAAAACCTGAACAAAAATACATTGAATTTGCTACAAACGATCCTAGTATAGATCTAAAAAGATACAAAAATAGATGGATGATAAACAAGATATCGCGAGATCTAGACAATGAGGGCCAGAACTAGGACAAATTGCATTGTATCTAGGATGCTATATTTTTACTATTTTATTGATGTACAACGAATGGATGATATGTCGGTTCTTGCTCTCATTTTGCTCGGATCTAACTATACTTACATTGACCACACTCAAATTTCAAATCAAGTTATAATACGTGAGCCCAAACTACTCGCGTAAAGACGTGGCTTGTGGCACATTTGGGTTAATTGATAATGACACTTTGTCATATTAGCAACCATGTCTTTTTGCCCAGTGTTCCTTGCCGAATTCGCTAGTTTGACAAAAGTCAGTAATTATATATGATTCTTCAAATTCATCAAGCAGAAATTCATTAAGTATTATACCTCCACAAATTACTTTGGCAATAATTCTACCATACGAACCTTCCGTCTGAAGATCATCCTCATCTACAATTGCATGGCTTCCCTCCACACATACAGCCTCCAATAGTTCTTTTGCTTTTATGCCGAATCCATATGGATCATCGAGTTCAGGGGCAGATGCAAGTGAAAATCTCACTGTATCTTCACCTACCTTGATTGTATCCCCGTCTATTATACGAGATACCACACCAGTAATGCATCGTGCAGTTCCACCACATCCTATTCCGTCAGGTATATTTACAGTCATAAAATGATCACCGTCCTCCAGAGATATATTCAAAATAATTGAATTGTCATCCCAAGATATCTCCGATGATACAGGTATGTCGTTAACATATATCTCCATTTCAGGCGGCCATTCATTGGTGTTTAACAGATATTTTGGCAATACAACATCATATGTTCTTTCTTCTGCATCCCAGATGTTCACTATTATGCCGTCATCAAATATGTATATTTGGTGTTCCACACCCTCGATTCCATATGGTTGAATATCGGATGTCGGAATGTCATCGCCCAGAATGTCCTCTATAATATCCACAAAGCCATCCACTAAATCACCCACAATGTCACCTATTACACTAGATTCAAGATCTACAGGTGGTTCAGGTTCAGGCTGTGGTGGCGGCGGTGTAGGCGTGGGTGACACCATACTTGGCTCGTTCATATTATCAGTAGTTATCACTTGGCTGTTCTGTTTTAGTAAGTAATTTTCCACATTTGGACCATCAATTAATCTGAACCAGTATCTAGAATCATTGTTTGGATCACGATGTGGTAGATTGTCTTCTCCCACATAAGTGGCAGATACTGGAAATGGAATGTATGGAGATATGATAAAGTCGATGGCAGGCTCATTTACGGAATATTCCACCGAAAATAGATCGCCTTCTATAGTACCATTCTGGTAGATGTATTCTTTTATTTCTCCTGATACCCTGATTTTATGATTCTCTGATATGGTCCATTCTCTGCCAGTCTCAAGTATTGGTTCTAGTTCCATTAAATTGCCGTCGCCGATTCGCACCTTTCCGCCCAAGAATAGTAATGTGTTTTCTATACTGTTGAGATAATGATTGGTGTAATAGTTTGGTGATGATTTAGCAGACCAATCATTATCAATTAGAATCTTTAATTGTGAATTTTCATCAAGTGAGATAGTTTTTCTGCCGTGTATGTTTGGATTCCCCATATCTCTTTTATCATATATGGGTCCATGTGAGGATAATCTTGTTACTGCATCTCCAACAAGTCTGTCTTTATCATACCAATCTAGAATATTCACGGTCATGGAATAGTGGAGGCCGAGTCTGTCCATTCTCATATATTCCATGGTATATTCATAGCAATTTTCACCATCTATGCATATTTTGTAAATGTGCACATCACCAACATTCAAGGTAGATAGATACATGCCAAGCTTGCCACTCTTGAATTTACTATTCAATATTCCACCATTATACAAAAATTCAAGTCCTTTCTCCAATAGTTTGATTTCATTGTTTGTGGTATAGTCGGGACTATTATGCAGGGAAAATTTTCCATCCATGATAACCTCAAATGATGGGATAGTATCAGATATGATATCATCTTGTGATATTACTTTATCATTTTTAGTAAGAGTTATTCCCTTCTCTGCTATATCTTTGCCCCAGATGAATTTTATTTTGTCATTATCTTGATTTACATTACCTGTTACTTGGCCCATTCGAGAATAGTTAGCTCCATCCCTGTAGTGATATCCCAGTCTCTCTTGAATTATACCATCAAATTGTAATAAATTATTTTCTGTGCCTGTATATTTTAGAATAATATCATAGCATGTGAACCCTTGCTGGCATATTCTATACAGAAATTCATCTCCAATTTTTAGTATTATGTGTTGATCCCATCTCTTATCCAGTGATAGAATGTCATCTCGAAGATCAGCATGTGCCATCCCAGATAGTGTAATTAATAGTATGGATGTGACAAATATGACTGAGAATAATGTAGGTGTCATACTATCAGGGTATAATTTTTTCTTGTAAAGTATCATTATACTAATTGCGATTATAACAAGTGTATTTAACGGGGGTTTTTGGCCAATTTCATAAAGTCAATCAGTTAAATAATATCCACAGCGGAAATAATGACATGATACGAGCAACAATAGTTTGCTCAGGGCTTGTCCAAGGAGTCGGTCTCCGCTACAATCTACGCTCGCTAGCTCATGCCTGTGGCATCAAGGGACAAGTAAGAAACATGGAGGATGACACCGTGGAGATGACATGTGAGGGAGAACGAGCGCAGGTAGAAGACATGTTGGAGCGCATCAGAGGCCTGGAATTCCCCATAATAATTACTAATATGGGCGTGAACTACTCTGAGGCCACAGGTGAATTCACAGGATTTAAGATAATTGTAGGCGATATGCTCCACGAGTTGGTAGATGGATTTGAGATGTGGACCGCATACATGGATAAATGGCTAGGAAATAGAATCAGACCATAAAGGTGATAGGGAACATATCAAAAAAATAGGACATACAGTCTATGAGATCAAGAGTCTCTCCTTAATCACGCGCTACATACTCGACTCCCGATTTGAAAGACTAGAGACAGACATGGTCAAGATAAAGGCAGAGCTTGAGATTTGATTCTATAGAGTATTGGTAGTTTGTGGGTACTTGATATCGTGACTAAATTTTGCAGTTATGGTTCTCTTCGGGCAGCAACATCATCCATGGTTTGTAATCATTATGGCATGGTTGACAAAATCTGTTTTGAATAATGTTTACTTTATGGTAAAATCAGTAAAATTATCCAGGTCTCACTCTAGTGTTATATACATCAGTCAGAAATGTGTCATTGCCAATGGTATATTGTAATTGTAATGTGAGTCGTTCTGAGATTGGAACTGTTTTGTATATTATATTGCCAGAATCAACTTCTGTATCCGTACCAATGTTATGATCACTGTCTATTTTCAGTTTAAATGCTTTGGAAGAGCCACCATTAATTGGTTCGGCCTGTGGGGTTACTCCTTTTTTTTCTGCAATCGTGAAACCATCATATGTGATTACTCTTATTATTTTGTTCTTAACGTCAGCACCAGTAGGAGTTACTCCGCTAGAACTATCTTCTTCTAAATCACCATCGGTGCAAGTTGGATCAGTTGTACTCTTTAGTACAAATAGATCGACGGCACTATTAACACGGAATACACCTTTCAAAGAATCATTGACATCTAAAACACAATCTGTTTTAATTTTATCCTGGATACTAAACTTACTACCAACAGTAATCTCATTCAGATGGACATCTCCAATAACGGCAGTCCCCATATTTCTCATATTGGCAGTAACTGTCAAAGTATTATCAGTTCTTATGGCATTCAAATTTCTAATCTCTAGATTACTAGTTGTCGTAATTATGTCGGCCTGCTCATAAAACATGTAATAAACGACACCGCCAACTGATGCTACCAATGCAATACCAATTATCAAACCTAAAATATTTGCAACTGCCGGTTTGCGTCTTCTAATTTGCACAATTCCAATAAAATCAAAGGTATTTAACCACCATTTTAAACAAATTTCTCAGTCATTTTGATGGGATGATGTTGGTATATTAAAATAGTAATATATAATTTGAGCAGTAATACAATTTTGGTGAAAAATCGAAAAAATCTTGATATCTCATTTTATTAAATATCAAACCAAGCTAGCAAATTTATGATAAAAAGAAATAACATCACACGTAGATTACTAGAGTCACCATCCACTTTATCCAACAAACAAATCAGAAATGCACGATATAATACCAAAAAAGCAATACGCAGAAATGTTGAATTTCTATCCACCATATTATCATCTGATAACAGTACAATGAGTGAATTTGTATTGGCAGAGTTGGCAAGAACTGGCATATGCAACAAACCCCAAAATATCAAAATGGATGACAACACCATAGAAACATCCCAGAGTGACGAATTTTGGGATGATTAATTTTTGATAAACTCTTTAAATTCTCAAACGGTTATGATATTTGTGGGCTGGTTCAGTAAAAAGATAGACGTAGAACCAATTTACAAAGACTGCATGGCATCTGGCAACCACAAATTAATTTCAGCATCAGATGTATCCTGTGTATTTTCATCACCATTTTCAGTATTCTGCAAGTATCATGTAGATCACACCAAGATGGACCCACCTGACCCATTTCAAAAAGCACTGGCAAAGAAAGGCCTAGAACATGAAGACAATATAATGAAGGAAGACTATCCAGAAATTGAACAAATTAGTTATGATACCTCAGAAGAAGGATTCATGATATCATTGAAAAATATGGCAGATGGTAAAAAGACACTAGCACAATTTCCATTATTCTATCTCCCGGAAGGTATGCATGGATACCCTGATGTGTTGGAAAAATGTAAAGGAAAATCAATATTTGGCGATTACCATTATACTGTGAGAGAGATTAAAGTCGCAACAAATATCAAAACAGAACATAAACTACAGGCAGCATTTTACACATTCATTTTGGGAAAGATACAGCAACGCACACCAGACTTTTTTAGTATAACTAATGGGAAACAGTTGACAGTCAAATATCCATATTTGGAATGTGTAGATTTGTTACTACAATGTATCAGAGATGCACGTAAGATATGTGATGGATATAAACCGCCAGCAATTTATGGTGGTTCCATATCACCGTGGATAAATCATGCCAACGAAATTGCCATATCAAATAATGACATTTCACTGATTCAGGGAATGGGTAAAAGCAAACGGGACATACTAGTAAATGCTGGGTTTAACAATGTAAATGATATAGCAAAGTCATCACCCACACAATTAGAAAAGATTGATAAAATTGGAAAAATCACCGCCAAAAAATATCATGATTCTGCCCGTTCAATATCTGAAAATATACACATTCAAAAAAGTAAGGTGGAATTGCCAGTTAATTCGACTGAAATTTTCCTCGATCTGGAAGGACTGAATCCACTATTTGATGATAGCATATCAGATTATTTAATTGGGGTTCTGGTAAGAAAAGATGACAAAGAAAATTATTATTCATTTGTTGCCGAAAATAAACGTGAAGATTTAATGTTGTATAATTTTATTGATTTTCTAAATAGACAGCAGGATTTTATCATATATCATTGGCACCACTATGAGAAAAATCATCTACTAAACTTGCTAACAAAATATGACAAAGAAGATCACCTCAATTTATTAAATAAGATGATTGACCTGTATAAAGTCGCCACAAAATCATTCACATTTCCCACGTATAGTAACAGTTTGAAAGATATTGCAAAATGGATGGGATTCAACTGGCGACATGATAATGTGGGTGCCACCAGTGCAATTGACTTGTATCTACAGTATATCGAGGACCCACAGGCTGGCAAAAGTGGGATGAATCTAGTAATTGACTATAACGAGGATGACTGTATTGCAACCAAAATAGTAAAGGACTGGCTAGTAAACAACAGTGATTCGCCTTAAATTCATATTATAATAGTATGATGTGATGTCTGCCCAGCAACAAACTCACTATTCAGAGTCACGCAGTATATGGTTTGGCAAAGTATCTGGAATTCACCAACCACTAGTGGCATTCCCCCTAATTGGATATGTGTCGGCGTATCAAGCTTTATTGATATTTGGACTTGCGTTACCAGTATTCTTTGGTATGATGAGTCATACTGGCCAAATGCATTATAGTATAATACCTGCATTGGGAATTGCAATATTTGCCATGATAAGACCACCCGTAATATCATATGAGGGCAGACTATTTGCGATGGTATTATTCTATATACACCATGGTAGTGTACCTGCACCAAAGAAACCCAAACTATCAAAGAAAGGAACACGTTCAAGCGTACTTGCAAAGCCCTCTACTTTACTAAAGAAAGCAACAGACAAAGTAGAAAAGATACCAACACCACCTGCCGAAAAGATGACGATGCATGTCTCACCAAGCTCCCTTACAGAATTGACGATAATCCTCAAAGACAGAGATGCCAACATACTCAGACGGCGCAAGGTCAAGATATTATTGGATGGTTCCCTGATAAGAGCCGACAGATCTTCTACATCAGGTGAGATATCGATAACTTTGATGTATGATGAATGTATAGGTACAAGAAATATCACAGTAATGGATGTTGGAGATGGTGGCACAATAGCAGAAAAAAAAGTTACGTTTATCCGCCCTGTATAATAATTTGAAAAGTATGTTTTAAACTATGGTTATCGTAACAGCTTGCACCTATAAAATCTGGATTGTTGTCATTTTTTGACGGATAGTTTAGTGTATAAAAGAATATGCAACTTTTGTTTGTGTGAATTTCATAGTGTTATTTACAATCAGTCTGGTATTTACATTTGGATTTGCCGGTATGACGTATGGTGCACCACAATTCTATTTGGTAACAGAATTAGGCAACACATTTCCCATTTTGACTGCTGATGGAAATTATATCAACAATGATGTTGCAAATCAAGATGGCAGAAATGCATTTGATAAAAACAGTGGGTTGGATTTAGATAATGCATCATATTATAACTATGAGCATAATTCCCGTGACAAATTTGTGGTGGGATTAAAATCACTCATGCCAATTGGAATTATTGATGGTACCCAAGTTGGCAAAGGCATACCAAAAAAACAAGAATTACACCATGCCTCAATACTGATGAATGAAGATGATTCTACCACTTATAATATCAAGACTGACAGTAAATGCACTCTAAATAGCAGTACTCCTAGCTGCATCCCCCATAAACACAATCTAAGTAATTCTGCCATAGTTTGGAAGAGTCAAAATGTCATTGTCACAAAAGATAGCTCCGGATTTACCATAACTGGAGGCCCAGGCAAAGCACTGATTTATCTAGGGAAATCAGACAAATATTCCCTTTCAGCCAATGCATTAGATGCAAGAGTTGCTCCGGTCACATCAGGAGTATTTGATGAAAATAAGACAAATCAAAAGCTGTCTAATACAGGATGGAAATTTGACAATTTCTATGCAATGTATGATAATAATTTTAGTCGAGCTGTCCATCTTATTCCAAACATACATGTTGAAGAGGGAATAGATTTTTTCATACTTCCATATAATGGCAATAGAAACATCTCAGAACCAATATTCAAGCCAAAATTTGGACACATGGATCAACTACTAAAGACGGAGAATGTGCCAAGTGGCAATCTCAATTTAACAAAGATAGACAAGGTAAGAATTGCAACCGGTAGTGCAAATAGTGGAAAGTTAGGCATATTTACAGAGTATCCATTTATTGGTGGGAAACCTGAACGGTGGGATTTTTCTACTGGAAACAACACAATACACTATACCTCCAATATATCACACCATGACTATCTATACATCGAATTAGAAAATAATTCCAGCAGAGTCGAAATGTCTGGATGGCCACGCAACAATTTATTGGATGTAACTATCCCAAACTCCATATATTCTAGACCAATTACCACCATATATGGCCCACCATGTGTAATTACACTACCAGGTGAATATTCCATTGGCTGTCTATTTGATAATAAGGGCAAACTGCAATGGAATGCAGATATAATAAAAAATATCACTTTACCAAACACTGTCAAATTAACCATATTTCCAAACTCTGATCATACCATTATAAAATCAACATCACATGGTATAGCTTATGATGGTATAAACAAATGCGTTACAGCAATTGCAGATCACCACGATAATGTCTATACAGTAAAGACATATGTTAAAATTCCAGTAACGAAACAAATTACAGTTACCACTCCCATTACAGTGGATTCAGGAATTCTAAAGTATGCATGTATTGAGGGCAGATATTCAGAGGGCGATACAATATACATTCCGGTGATTCCAGGAATTGATTCAGTTAAAGTTATGGTTGATGAAACAAACATAGATATCAAATTAAAAGATATTCAAAATAAAAAAGAATTAGATATAATAAATTCCGACTCTACTTTACAGATAAATTCTACAGATCTTGCAAAATCAATTGACACCATATCATCAAAAGGTACTGGGAAATTACCATCAGTTACAGCACAACCAAGAGCATATGGCACATATGTAAGCACAGATGGTGGCAGTGTTGGGCTGTTGATAGATGCCATAATATCAGGCAACATGTTGATAGAGAATAATTACACCTTTGATTTTTCAGGGAATAGTTCATTTGATGTAAATGAAAATAAAATGCATGTACGACAGGGCGGTCGTGATGCCACTGCAAATGAATTAGATTGGACGTGCCAAAACAATACATGCAAAATAGGAACACCCGATGGGACAATTATTCCCAATGTAAATAATATCATTCTCAAGGCGTGGGTATGGGTCGATAAAACGTTGGTAGTGGACGGTAAGGTACTAGCAGAAAGCAGTCCTTCAAACTATTATACATATACTATAACAAAGAGCAAAAATGAGACAGAATATGGAATCTCAGGGGCAAAATATACAATTTCAAAAGGCTCTCTCAAGGTAACAACAAAACATACATACAACAACACATACATGATCGGCTCCCTGCTGGTAGATACAAATCCAGGAGATGTTATAGAGTATATGATTGTGGGCCAAACCAAATATACCCACGACATACTATACACATCTTTGCCATCTCCAATTGGAATAGACTATCAATTTACAGGCGAAGGTGTTTTACAAACTGGTCGAGTAACAATCTACTAGAATCAGCACTGCTAGATGTCATCGGAAATTTGTTGAGAAACTTGGTGGCTGAACTCACATGAAATCAAGCTGTTTAATCATCTCAAACAGTATTGGAACAACAGGGGCCACAAATCGAGGCAGTATCATGTGCTATCATTCTAGATCTAGCTGATCTTGTGAGGATTACTTTTAGTACGTCTTGATAGTCAAAGTTGGGAATCAGACTCTTGAATATCAACAGAAGATACAGTGCTTCGGGGTGATACCATGTTTTCAGATATTCAGAGTTGTTTTTTAATATTGATTTGTGGCTTTTTTGGCATATAATCATCCAGAGATGATGTGGGGATGTGGGCTGCAAGTGTTTGTTTTAGTATTTCATTTGTGGTTTTTTCCAATCTGTTTATGTTTTATTTTTTTGTTTTGACACTACATAATAATGCATTAAATTTACTTGTATCAAATCCAATGGATGTGATTCCGTTAATGTTAGATTCTACTAGGGTTGTCCCAGAACCCATAAAAGGATCACAAACAAGCTTGGCATTTTTCATGTTACGTTTTAAAAAATATTCAACAAGTTGTGGTACAAATTTACCTAGATACAGATGTAGACTATGAACGTGCTTTGTTCTCATTTTCTGTGGCAGATCTTTCTCTGTCCAACGCAATTGCTTGACCAATCTTGGTTGAGGCACATATGAACTAGAGAAAACATATACAAAAATGTTCAGAGTATGCTTTTACGGTGAATGATCTGATGTATATCGTGGTGTTTTCAATGTGGTCTGGCTTGTCTGCATCATACATCAATACAACACCATCTTTGTCTGCTGCCAATTCTGAAGCTATGCTTTCTGCAACAAGACGTTTATCTAAAAAACAAAGCTGGTCTTGCGATGGTCTGCTGCCAATTCTGAAGCTACGCTTTCTGCAACTCTGCGGGTTGGAACTTTGTCTAAATGTAGTTTCTGCATCTAGGCCAAAATTTTTCTTACAACGTCATTCTTCCACATTTTATCGTCTCAATAATACAAATTAAATTCATTGGAAGCATCTGTCAAGTCGTGGGCAAAATGCAACAAAGGTATTTCCCGAATGTAGCTAAACCACATTGCAAGATCTTCATCTATCGTATCTTCAACCCATGTTATTATTGCCTCTAATTCTCCCCGCTTTTACCCGTGCAAATAATCTCCCATACCCACTATGTTGGTTCTTTGCACTATTCCCGCATGAACTTCGTCAAAATTAACACTCCCATTCTTTTTGATCAAGCTCTTAATGACTAGGCAGAATTCAGAAATCAAACCGTTATGCTAGGTTCCAGCATTTGCTGAATAACGCCACATGCCATTACCAACGGTCTTGCAGAATTAGAAACAAAGACAAGATTCAAGATCAAGACCACTGAATACGTGTCAATCCCTGTTACCAGACCTGAAAAGAACCTCATAAGGCAGCGTGCCCATGAGGCAAACCAGTCACAGGGAAGGTATCTACGTCAGTATCTTGCAGTTGCCAACGTCCCAGAATTGCAGTTTAACGGTTAAACGGGTGTGGACCTGACGGGATTTGAACCCGCGATCTCCGAACTATCAGATCGGGGAATTACCGAACTATTCTACAGGCCCACAAGGTTTATTTTGTAAGGTATTGTAATAATGTTAAGCTATCAGATCGGGGAAGACCTAGCTATTCTGGGTCTCCACTTTTTTTATCATCAGTTGTTAGGGTTAAAGTAAATCCAGCCATTACCATCTGCACTAAAGCCAGACACATTCCAGTCGAACTTGTTGCCACTTGAAGATGTTGCAGTTAAAATCTTACCACCAACCATGCCAAAACTTGTACCAGAACTCGCTATTGCATCTACCTTGCCAGTACCGCCGACATAAATGAAGTCGCGCATCAAGACATTCTTGACATCACCAGACACGCCCCCGCCATTCTGCACAGCAAAGAACCTAACCGCATCAGTCCATGTGGCCTTAACAACCTTGTAGTTCCATCACTGGCAACACCACTAACTTTGAGTGGGTCACCAGCTGTTATGGTCCCTGCATACTCGACAGGAGTCAGTTCAACATGTCTTCCCTTTGCATACTCGCCTATTTCTGCCATAATTATCATTCTGCCCAGCTAAAGGCCTCCGTGTCACCTTGCTTCAAGTCATACCTGATTGATCCATGCATGCCCCAAGTATTTGCTTCTATTTTGTAATTAGCATAATTTGTTTGATGCAATCAAAGCATACTTGAAAAATATTACTAGTATACTTTTCATATTTTAGACCAAGTAATCAAGCATCATATAGCGCTAGCATTAACGGTTGGATTCCTGCGTAGGATCATCTCAAGCTGTTGTCATGTGCCATTCTTTGGCCTTTGTCGAGTATGAAAGACCTCGTAGGAATGCACAACCTTGATCTTATCACCCAGAATTGAGCGTATACTGTAGTGCAAATGTTCTTGAGGTCAAATATTTCCAATAGAGACACATTTTGATCATTATGTGTAGCGTATTGTAATGCCAGCAAAAAAATCAGAAGATCTCAGAAAGGCGTACAAAAAGAAGGTTGCCAGCATCAAGATCAGGATGGCCGCAGTGAACATGGTGTGCATGCATGGTAAGAGCTTCTAGGAGGTGGCAGACTCGCTCATGCAGTGCCCAAACTGGGTATCAATATGGGTGCAGAGGTACAAAGAGGGTGGCATAGACGCCCTCCGGGACATCCCCAAGACAGGCAGGCCGCCCAAGGTAGAAACAGACAAGATAACCAAGATGGTATCGGATGCTGGTAGTATCATAACACCGAAGAGACTGCGCAGTAGCATACACAAAAAATTCTGTGTGAAATACCATATCACAAGCGTCAGAAGGATAATGCACAAGATTGGCCTGACTCCCAAGACCTTTCGCGGTCTGGGATGCTCGGACACCCCCGCCTTTGACGGCATGAAGGTTCACTATAACCACGTAAGGAAGCACGACTCAATCAAAAAGACACCCGCCGAGGCCGCCGGAATCACCACCGAGGGCCGGAACAAGTGGCGCACGATCATCCAGAACAGCAGCCTCTACCTGATCGCAACCGACCAGAGAATCCCGCAGAGATGACACCGATTTCAGAGAAGATCGTGATTCCCATACCATACCAGATACCGCAACAATATCTGCATGGCTCGATGACACCGATTTCAGAGAAGATCGTGATTCCCATACCTAGAACCGACCACCCGAATTTGCAACAGTACCGCCAAACACAATATAATTATACCCTCATTTAACATGCTAAAAAAGTATGAGATCAGCAATCCTTGGCATACTGATTTTAGGAATTTTCGGTGGAGTCGGCCATGTGTTTGCAGAACAAGGAGCAAACGTAGACAAGATAACATTCATCCAACATACCGATCAAGCCACGGCAATTGATGCAGTGCAGAGTGGCAATTTTGATATTTATTTTTATCCGATTCCACATGGACAAATAGAAGATGATCCTCCTGACGACATACAAATATTTGACTCAGTTGGTGGTGTAAGATTCAATCTATATGTAAATCCAGCAGATGTGGAGGAACAATTCAATCCGTTTGCATACAGTGAGATCCGATATGCATTAAACTTTCTTGTGGACAGAGATGATATAGTAGACAATCTATTTCATGGAAATGGACACGCCATACTATCCAACTTTGGAGTCACACATCCAGATTATTTGCTAGTACATAGAGAACTTGGTGAGCTGGGAATCAAATATGATCCAGAGCTTGCAGATAAGATGATCAGTGAGGTGCTCGAGGCAAAAGGGGCCACAAAGTTAGGAGACACATGGCATATGGATGGTGAACCAATTACAATAACCATATTCATACGAAATGATGACCCGATAAGAACCACCATTGGGAACTCCCTGTACAACGAATTGGTAAGTATCGGCTTTAAGATAAATGTAATAACAGGTAACCTCAGAGACGCGTTCAATTTAGTATATGCAAGCAATCCAGCAGACTTTAAGTGGCATATATACACTGGAGCATTCAGTGGCTCAGCTGTCACCAAATCTGACAACACAAGTTTGGGCGTATATTATGCCCCGTGGCGCGGATTCACTCCGGGGGAAGGCAATCCAGCATATTGGAACTACAAACATGATAGGTTAGACAAACTGACACAACTACTCTACTATGAAAGATACAATACGTTGGAAGAAAGAGCAGAGCTTGTCAGATTGGCCACACTTGAAGGAGTTAAAGAATCTGTACGCATATTTCTGGCAGTAGAAAATGAAAGATATGTTGCAAATGATGAGGTAACAGGCATAGTAAATACTCAAGGATATGGAATTACCCACAGATCTACTCCAATAAACGTGGACGTTGAAGGTGGAGACCTCAAAATTGGAGTCAAGTATATATCTCAGAGCTCATGGAATCCGGTTCTTGGGTTCGGTGATTCATACAGTCGAGATATTTACAACATACTGACAGATCCCGGAATCACTACTGATCCATTTACAGGAGAATTGATTCCAGCAAGATCCACATGGAAAGTGGAGACTGTTGGACCAGAGGGCACCATGGAAATTCCAAATGAGGCGGTGTTGTGGAGTCCAGCAAACCAAAAGTGGAATAATGTCAACCCAGATGCAACCGCAAGAAGTAAGGTTGAATTTGATCTAAAATTCAGTAACTGGCACCATGGAATCCCGATGAGTATAAACGACATCATGTACCCATTATACTTTACTTCAGAGTGGAGTTCCAATGACAGCACCCATCCAGATGACATGAGCAAGTACGATGGAGAGATTGCTGCAAATGCCATAAATTCTATAAAAGGAATTCACATAACCAGTCCCACATCTGTAGAGATATACACTGACTATTGGAATTCGGATGAGGTAGAAATTGCAGGAAATACATCAGTGTGGATCAGAACACCGTGGGAGATCTATGCCGCAATGGAAAAAGTGGTTTTAGACGGCGACGCGGCATTTTCAAGATCAAACGCTGATATTAATAACATTCCATGGCTCTCCCTCTTGGAGAGTAGCGATTCTAATCTTGTAAAAAATGCACTAGAAGATATCAAATCACGCGACTTTGTGCCAGTTGGTCTGTTCAATGATGAAGACACTCATATGCGCTATGATGCCTCAATAAAATGGATAACAGACAAAGGCAATGCAATGATAAGTAATGGGCCATTCTACTTGGACAGATATGATAAAAATGCAAACACGTTGATTGCGACTGCATTTAATGACCCAACTTACCCACTAGAACAAGGATACTGGAGCTACCTTGCAGAAAAAACAAGTGGTTTGGAAGGTGAAATTACAATCGGATCATTAACACCCATAACAGGAGGTGCAACTACATATGGTAAAGAGATAAGAGAAACATCAGACCTTGCACTGAAACATTTTAATGAGTATCTAAAACTAATTGATGCCAATTGGTCCCTAACAACAGACAAGCGCGACAGTGAAACTAGTTCAACAAGTGCATTACGTGAGCTCAAAGCACTAAACGATGCAGGCATCAAAATAGTTGATGGCCCAGCAATTGACTATGCAGAAGATATAATGCATTTTGCAAATGAAAATGATATGTTGCTTGTAAGTTGCTGTAGTGCAACAGTTCACTATATCCAAGATGGTGATGGGTTGTTTCGTATGGCTCCAGGACACATGGGATATGCAAAAGGCCTTGCTCAAACAATGGATGATGAGGGCATCAGTACGCTCATCCCTGTAGGATATGACAATTGGTGGATCAACGACTTGTTGAAATTTGCAGAGGAATTCTTTGCAAAGATGGATGCAAAAAACATCACCACACAGAGAATATCATACACTGATGATATAGCAGGAGCCATTACAGAGCTTGTAGAAGAGGTAGAACGCCAGACAGCCATAGAAGAATACGACAGAGTAGCTATACTATTGGGTGAATTCCAAAACAATGTGGAATTCATCAAGATGGCAAGTCAACATGAGATACTAGGAAAGGTCAAATGGTACGGCATGGATTTCAACACAGTAGAACCCAACGTTACAGGCGATGCTACAGCAAGTGAGTTTGCAGAAATGGTGAATCTTACGGTTGTGCAGCCCAGTGTACGCGACAATAGCATCACACAACAGATACAAGAACACTTCAAGAATGGTCAATTCGTCAGACCGCCCAGTGTATACACCAGTTACGAGTATGATACGATATGGATGTTAGGGTTGGCATTGTTGGAGGCCCAAAGTACAGAAACTAGTGCAGTAAAGAACGGACTAGAAGAAGTGTCAAAACGATACGTTGGTGCATCAGGGCATGTAGAATTTAACGCGGCAGGAGATCGTGCAAATGGTGAATATTCCACATGGAAGCTAATTAATGGAAAATGGATTGAAACCAGAATAATAGATGGACCAATCCTTACAAACAACATACAAGGTAATGTGATTGCAGACATTAACGGCAACGGAACTCGTGATGATGGGCGCTCAAGCACCAACTACGAATTCACCAATCCATTGACAGGACTGCTAGAACAAAAGCATGCGTTGCTTGTACTACATGATGAATACATATTTGGTGCCGGTTACTATACAGAAGAAGATCCAAGAGAAGAGACAGTGATAAATGCCACAAATAATGCGGTCTCACTGTACGAACAGAATGGTACTGATGCATTTGCCACAATTACAGCACTTGATGTGAGTGGAGATGCATATCCATTTGTGATAAATGCAGAAACAAGCATGATTATTGCTGACGGATCAACACTGGACAGACGGGGACAAGTAGGTTGGTCAGAGATCGAGATGGAAGCAGCAATTGGCGATGTCAAAGATATGCTAGAAGAAGGTGTATGGATAAACTATGTATTTCTAAATCCTGCCACGGGTGAGGAGCAAGCTAAAAGATCTTGGGTGATTCAGCAAGACGAATACATATTTGGTGCCGGTTACTATCTTGAAGGCATAGATGCACAGATAGTGTCAACAGAATGGTCCATTGCAAAGGCAATAGCAGGATATGAGATTGATGGCAAGAGAGCTCTGTTTGACAGTGTAACATTAATGCGTAGTACCGCAGAGACGTATCCGTTCATACTAGATAGGGATGGAGTCATTGTTGCACATGGTGCCAATCCACGACTTGTGGGAGTGCCAGCCGAAGATGTAGCAGTATATGACAAGACACAAGATGAAGTACTTGCAGAGCTTGATGGGAGTGCAGATGTAGGCATAGGTGGAGTCACAATCACTATAACGGATGAAAAAGGAAAGCAGATTACAACAACTACAGCAGAAGATGGAACATACAACTTTGAAAATGTTGGAAAAGGCACGTTTAATGTCACCACAACGCCAATCCCTGCAATGCATACTACCTCTGATGGGACATCCAATCAAGCAGTGATAGTATTAAAAGACGGACAAACAGAGATTGTAGACTTTATGCTAAAGGTGTTACGTCCAAACGAGTTTACAAGTATAAACATAACAGCCTATCTTGACAAGAATGCTAACGGGGAAAAGGACACAAATGAGAATGGAATCCAAGATGTATCAATCATGATTTATACGCCTAGCACAGATGCTGTGGTCTTTCTAAATACAGGCAGTGATGGCACCGTTGCAATGTCTGATCTCTCATCATATGACTTTTATGCAATAGCACTTCCGCCACAGGGCTACAGGGTAACTACTGACGAGTTCCAGCTTGATAACACCACATATACTGGAATTCTTAAAGTAGAAGATCCAATGCACGGTAAAACATATTCAATGGAGATCGGAGTTACGTGGGACAACATATCTAGTGCCACAACCCCATCACTTCTCAGCAAATTAATTGAAGGAACCTCAAATAGTGACAGGTAAAATAGACTGGTAAAAATTTCCAGTTAAAAAATTTCTAAAATCATATATTACAAGCCATAAAAAAGAGACGCTTAAATCAGATTCGCTGTTACGGTGTATGGGATCGTAGTCTAGCTTGGCATGATGCTGCGTTCGGGACGCAGAGGTCGCGTGTTCAAGTCACGCCGATCCCACCATTTGCTTATAAAAGATGACAGCATCGCGATATGGTTGTATGGTGCAGTTAGCCCAAATTGTCTCCATAATGACGTGTCTTGTGGCACATTTGGGTTAACTGATGATGACATCTAGAATCATATGTGGTATGATGGCAATTATTACATGGTTCAATCAAAAATCAAAAATGATGTGGAGAGATGGTTGACACAGCAAGGAATCTCATTTGAGGAGACAAAGAGTGAAGAGTATAGATTCCACATCAAATTAAGATATGCAGACACATATGGCACACCGACTGAGATCTTTGAGCCCGCAGCTCAGCTAGGAGTTATAGTAGTTGGGGCCAAGGTAAGCATGAAAAATAATCAAATGGCAAGATATATGACATACAATAATGAGGAAAAAAATCGGTTTGAAAATAGAGTGACAGAGTTCTGTCGCTCCATCCAAGCTATATGTAGAAACATCACAGAAGATGGAAAGCAAAAAGTGGGCGTATACATCGTATTAGATGACAAGACAGGTATCAATCAACAGATTGTATTAGATGCCATCGTAAAGATAAATGAGATGCATGAAAAAACAACAGAGTTTCTCAGGAAGACATTTTAAGTTCCAGAAGGTAAATCACTATGCGGCATTGCCGTCCCAGATGGGTGTAATTTTTTAGTTCCCTTACCATACATATGATCATACCAAGTAATGGATTCTTGGAGGCGGTCACCGGTCATCAGACCATCAGATTTTAACTTTGCATATAATTCTGGATAGATAAACTCCCGTTCAGAGTACTGGATGATCTTGTCGTATTCACCTTTAAAGTAGTGAACTATCTCCCCTGAGCCAAGTGTCTCCTTAATCTGAAATCCATAGGCATGTGCAAGGACATCATGTTTGAGGCCTTTTATCTCAAATTTATTTAATGGCATATGAACTTGAAGTAGATCTAATGTCGTAGGTTTTAACAGCAGCTTGTGTAGTCGCCACTCTTCACGTATCTTATGTAAAACCATACGACGATATAGAAAAAAAAGATCAAAATTTAATATGTTGTGGCCAATTATCTTGAGTCTGTCGATGCCTTGTCCCTTTTGTAGATCGACTAACACCTCAACGAATTTTTCCAAAATAGCTGCCTCGCCGTCTTCCCATTCCTTGAGTCTGTGTGTATATCCGTTGTTGATCTTGTAGGTGATCAGAATCACCTTGCCATCAAATGGTGAGAGGCTACCTTTTTTAAATTTCCAGAATCGGTTCTTGTCTTCAGAATCTTTTGTCAAACTGCCAGATTCAATATCTTGTAATGTATCAAAGTATTCGTCATGCGTCATGTCTGGTACAGTCTCTATATCGACAAAGAGATTAGGCATGACAGCAAATGAGCATATGTACATAAAATAACTTGTGTTAGGAGTTTCAACACATATACAGATGTAAATAGAGGCAAAAAATCATAAACAACCTTATCAGTCAAGACATTATGGAGCCTGAAAGACCACGGAGCTACTTGTGGTTTTTGCTTCCCGTCCTCTTGGGCTTGATCGGTGGCATTATTGCGTACTTTGTATTACGTCATGATGATCCAGTAAAGGCAAAATATTGTTTATACATTGGAATAGTTTTAGGAGTGCTAGGAATAATGATGGGCTTACTGTCAGCCACGCAGATAAATGATGCCATTCAAAGACCCAACATCGTTAACACGTAATTACAAAATACGTCAAATCATGTTAATATCATGCGTCAATATATCTACAAAAAATTGTTTTTAAAGTGACAGGTATAGATCTATGTATTCTCGATAGGTATTCTAATACGTGTCAACACGAGCAAAACACGAGTCTCAAAATACATATACCAAGCACTTAAATCAACTAAAAATTCAAAAAAAATATGAATGTTGGTCAATTGAGCATGCTAATTTTAGTTGGGTTGGTAACTGCTCCAGGAATGTTAGTAGCATATGGGGATGTGAACAGTATTGTCTCTCCTCGAGGACAGGTAGAAGCAGGAATACCTATAGATGAGATAGCGTGTCGTGAAGGCCTACAGCTCATGACTAGAGTTAACGGAGATGCAATATGCGTATCAGAAGATGCCTCACAGAGACTTGCAGGCTATGAGGTCGCACTCGTTGTTGGTGCTACAAGTGATGGGACGACCTACGAGCTCATGAGGAATGCCGTAATGTCCGTAAATGATGCGCTTGCAACATATGATGAGCACGGTACAGATGCATTCGAGATGATCACATCATTAAACATGGAAGGTACATACCCGTTTGTGATTAGAGCGGATACTGCTATGGAAGTTGCTGACGGCTCGGTCTTGGATAGGCGAGGTCAGGTTACTTGGTCCGATATTGAGCTAGAGGCGGCATTGGGCAATGCCAGAGATATCTTAGATGGTGGAGACGGCGTATGGACAAAGTATGTGTTCTTGAATCCTGCTACGGATGAAGATCAAGCCAAGATGACGTGGTTCAAGCAACATGATTCGTATCTATTTGGTAGTGGATTCTATCTCGAAGATCAATTAGCTAGGGCTACTGCTGCAGAATGGTCTACAAAGAAGGCCATTGTAATATATGAGAAACTCGGAAAGGACGAGGCATTTGCAACTATCACAGCTATGGAGAGTACAAAGGAGAGTTATCCATTTGTAATTGGCATGGACAATATAGTAAAGGCCCACGGTGCAATCCCGTCTCATGTAGGTGATGTTTCCACCATAAGTATGCTTGACCACTGGGATGATGTGTTAGCAGAGCTTACTGAAATGGGGATGACTGTAATGGAATACGTGTTTATTAATCCCGCTACAGGTAACCCCGAACCAAAACGGTCTATACTCGTGTTACACGATGGATACATATTTGGCAGTGGATTTTACAATCCTGTAGAGTAACATGTGCAACGACAAATCATATCTGAACGAGTATACGATACCATCAAAAAAGCTGCATTATACTGATAGATAAAAGAATGGAATCTGTAAACTTTGCACTGCTAGGTGACCAAGATATAGCAGGCAAATTGGGTAAAATAGGCACAGAGACCGATCTTGCAATATATAGTAAGAAAGAGGCAGGCGTCATCAGGACATATGTAATGCCTAAAAGTTTTCCAGAAAAAATACAGTCACTTTTTCAATCAATACGTATGGGCGAATTTGCGATACTATATGTAACAAAGCTGGACAAATTTGTTGGGGAACAGATAGTTGCACTTGACATATTGAAAAAAGATACAGGTATACTGTGTCATTCCGTTGATGTTGACAAAAATACATTAGATGGAATGATAAAAGGAACAACAGTCTCAAAATATACGGCAGTAGATCTCAATAAAATACACGATACAATTGTAAAGATTGGACAGGCCACACATAATGGAAAGACCAAAGTCGTAATAGACCATTGTTTTGATGTCAAAGGTGTTGGAACTGTTGTGTTGGGTAAAGTCATGTCAGGTACAATAAAACAATATGATAATCTCAAGCTATTTCCATCTGGTATAGATGTAATGATAAAGTCAATTCAGATGAATGATGAATCTGTAGCAGTAGCAACATCTCCAGCACGCGTTGGTTTGGCACTAAAGGGAACAAGACCAGAAGACATAGAACGAGGTGACATTCTATGTGAAGTCGGCACCGTAAATGTCACCGATGAAATTCTCTTGGATTTTACAAAGATATCTTACTACAAAAAAGACATTTCAGTTGGCCAGACATGTATAGTTGGTGTGGGTCTGAAGATGGTTCCCGGTAAGATAATTGCAACCAATGTTATGAAGATAAAGCTTGAAAGGCCAATTGCATATGAGATGGGAGACATTGGAGTTATGCTCAAACCAGAATCTGTAGATATCAGGATAGCTGGAGGTGGCAAAATTAAATCATAATGACGCGCTAGAGTGTTACTATCCAATATAGTTTGAGCGTGCAGTTTATCTAGAGTGTCGATCAATTAAAATTTCATCCCATATGATACAGTAGAGAAATTTGTAAATGTCCACATCATTTGAGTCTCTTGAAAAATATTGGACATTATGTTTTATGTCCTTGATTGACTCATAGTTATCTGATATTATCAATTTGGATTTTACATCATTTGATGTGCTTTTTTGCATCGAGTTTGAGAATATTCTAGTAAGCAAGAATACAATTTCAACATCGTCATTTTTTGATGATTTAAAATTAAATTCTGTACGTATTGTCTCCGCTAGATCTTCTATTTACTTGTTGATATCAACCATGCCTCATCGTTAATGTGATGATCAAGGACTTTTTTGGTTAAATGCTAACAACTTTCTAAAATTATTTCTGAGCGACATTCTAGGGTTAGGTCGCGTGTGATTGCTGGAACGTTGTTAACAACAAGTCAGCCTGCAAGCCACTTTGCTAGAGCCTTATCGGGGTTGGGGAGATCATCCACACTGGTATAGTACATGTCGCGCCATCCCTTCTCTGGAAGTCCAGTAAATAGCATGAGATTTAATGGGTATTCGTAGCTGTCGGTACACTTTCTAAAGTCATCCCTGAACAAGAATACTTTTTTTTCCCACGCAACTGCCATTCCAAGCTCCACCATCACGCCTTCATCAGGCGGTATTCCATTAACTACAGCAAAGATCCCATCACAATCTCTCACATCACGCATGTCTTTCTGGCCTATTTGGTATGCTGCGCCCGGCTGTAGTGTAGACTCTTGATTGTTGCGTGCAAATGGTTCCCACACATCGGCTCCCATCTCATCTAGTATACGTACTAATTCGCAAAGTGGGCCATCACGCTGTTGATTGGAAAAGCCATATGGGTTTGCAAGATATAACGACTTGGTCACAGTTAATCACCACATCCATCCATACTCATCACATATACAAGATGAATATTAGCATATCTTGACGCGTACTGGACAATCTACAATCATAAATTGATTGTGTAAAAAAAATGAGATGTAAATTAACACAGAAATCACCAAAAATCTCTCAATGCATTGACAACGCTTGGCTGTTACGATGTAGTACCACCCACAAAGTAGCAATTATGCCAATATTTATCTGATTTTTAACAATATGTTTTAGTAGTATTAGTGTAAATGAATATAGTTGAAAATGTATATTCCATTATTAGTAGTAGCGTCAGTTGCTCTGCTTATAGTAGCAACCTATCAGCCAGATGATGCATCTGCTAGATATTACCAGCCACCAGGCAAGCCAACCAATCTTACCATAACACCTGCCCACGAGTCTGTAGCATTCTCTTGGAAAGCCCCCACATATTCAGGCAGCTCAGACATAAAGGATTATAGGATATTTTACAGGGAGGCAAGCACGAGTACAGCTCAGTGGACCAAAGTCAATGATGGAGTAAATACAAATACATCTGTCACAATAGATGGGCTGGATAATGGCACATATTATGACTTTGCAGTATACGCCATGAATGAAGTACGTCGTGGTGAATGGGCTCGTACAACAGGCACGCCAGGAATCCCAGGTGCACCGACAGATTTTACTACTGTATGTAGAGACTCACACATAAGATTAGGTTGGAAACCCCATGATGTTACAGGAGGCTCCGCCCTGTCCGACTTTATAATTCAGTACAAGAAAGATACTGCTAGTGAGTTTATTACATTTGAAGATGGAAAAAACACCAACGACTGGGCAGTTGTGACAGGTCTTACCAATGGCATTGAATATGACTTTCGAGTTGCAGCAAGGAATCAAGTAAATCAGGGAACATGGTCCGACGTAATAGAGGCCACACCAAACCCCTCACCACGTGGTTCATTATACTCTAGCTGTTAGTACACGCCTATAATCGAAGACAATTGCCACATCAAATCTCTCATTGTATAATGGTCGAATCTACTTGACACAATTAAAATAAATTATAACAGATCGACTTTATGAAGTAGGCCAAATTCTGTATAATTGGCAAGATTGTTGATTCGAACAAAATAGTTTGAACGTCAATTATACTGCATGAACCAATAATTTCACATGTTTTTTTGTAGGTATAAACAGTTTGTAGATATTTATGCTATCACGAGTGGCATTTTTAATACAAGCACCTGCTTTTCAGGCATCGGAATGCTCTTGACTTTACCATCAAGATAATCCTTGATGAACGTAGCAGGGTTTACACCACGCACTTTACATGTGGCATAGACACTTGTCACTACCTCAGTAGAGCGAATACCATTTTCAGATCAGTTACCGTAGCTGTTCTTACGCGCCGCAGCTATTAGGCGTATTGCTCTCTCACTAAAATTGTTGTGATAGTTTACATTATTTTCTCTTAGACATGAGAATAAATCCGAGCTCTCCCTCTTCAATCGCCTGACGTACCGCTTGCAGTCCTTGTCATGATATGGTATGTATATGAGCATATTCAATCTAGATTTTAATTGGTCTGCAATACGTATCATTGGTGTTCCGGTATGCATTTCAGTCGCGGTCTTTAGGATGTTGTACAGTTCTGTCCAGAATGCTGCAAACTCTGCACTCTTGTTCTTTTCTATGGTGGGGTATAGATTCCTGTAATAGTGTAGGATGCATTTTTGGTGTTTGAAACCCACTTTATTCCATGCTTGCCAAGAGTCAGTGCATAATATTCCTTCAAAATATTGCAGAACATCTTCTGCAACCATACTTCCACGAAAAGGCGACAAATGATATCATGATATCTTTTGTGGCAAATACCCACATGCCCAGTATCGCTTACCATCAAGGAACCAGCCGGTCTCGTCACCATGAACTAGTCGAGCTAGGATCAGATCCGCAAGTAACTCATCATATACGGGCTCAAAGAGTCTGGCAACTCTTTGGTGGATATCAATTATGGTAGATGTGTGGATGAATCTGCCATACAACATGTGTATGATGGATTGAATTTTGTCAAATGATGGTACGATTTGCCTGAATACCATTATTTTGGATGTCATATCAGTTCCAAAATGTTCGTTTGGCAACACTTGTGAAATAGACGCGCCATATTGTAAATGGCATATTTTGCAATATCTGTGTTTGACATCCCACTTTGGGACTAACCATGTGCTATTTTTTTAGATCCTCTGTGGTTCTTGTGTATTTGTTAAAGTATTCTAAAAGTAAGCTGCCGCACCCAGAACAGTATTTTATGTAGACAGTAATACATTCTGTGTCGTACAGTAAATTAGCTGACATATCTCTGGGCTTTGTTTCCTGTGCAGTTCATTCAGGCTTTGGATGATCTTTGAACTGTCTTACGTTGTAGCTTCTGGAATTTCTTTGAGTTGTGTGTTTTGTGGTATTAGTAGTAATTCTGCTTCCAACTGCTTAATTTTTTTGTCTTTTTGTTCAATTCTTTTGTTGAAGAATATCACAAGCGTATTAAAATCGTGATTTGTCCAATCTATGTCAGTGATCTCTATCATGTATTGTTGTATATCTGCTGATCCTTTTACGTTCCTATTTTTGTATAAAAATCACTTCACAGTGGCGAGCTGTTACAAGTTACAATGTTTTGGTATAATTTAAAAATACCATTTGTGATAACAATTCATGAAAAAATGGGTGGCAATACTTGTTGCAGCAGTGATTGTAGTTATTGCCGTACCTGTAATCGGCATCTACATAGTATTCTCACCATTCTTAGAGATGGCCGAGGAGATAGATGAGATGAATTCAATGGACGTGGACATGGTCATGGCAGACATGATGAAACACTCGTCGGCGGTAGCATTTGTTATGGAACATCCCGAATATACAAAAGAGTTTACCAATTTTGGAGTAGGCGGTACAGAATTTTTGCTCTTGTCTAATGATGCACAACTGACGATATTTCAAGACGCTGATGGCAGTGTTGCCGATGTCATATACATATGCTGGAAAGCAGATGGTGCATCGGACTCAATTGGCGGCCCCGATGTGGCGCAAATGATAGGTTCACTGTGTTAAAACTAGACAATTTAAAATAACGTATAAAGAAATGCTCAACTTAATCAAACGTTGTTAATTGTGCAGATGAAAAAAGAGAATATATGGTGGAAAAATAAAAATGAAAATAACGTATTCAACACAGAATGACAAAAATCCCCACAAGATTTGAATCGCGTCTGCGATATAACTTACAATACAAATTTGATTTTGATATCATTAGGGGTGTGAAAGATGGGAATTGATCTTACCTCACTGGAAAATGCCATTGCTCAGCTGAAAAGCGCACTAGATTCGTATAATGATGATATAATACAGAACAATCCAGTCTACAAAAAACAAGTGAGAGGCGCGGCCATACAAGCTTTTGAATTCACATATGAGATAGCATTTAAGATGATTGTGCGTTATTTAGAAGCAGTATCTCAGGACAATGTAAATGCCAACATTATGTCATTTAACAGTATAATTCGTGAAGCATACAAAAAAAACATCGTAAGATCAGAGCTCACAGTTTGGAAGCAATATCGTCAAAAACGCTGCATAACAGGTCATACATACAATGACAACAAGGCACAAGATGTGTTTAGTATCATACCTGGTTTTTTGAACGAGATGCAATATGTAATATCACGTTTACAGGAGCTGGACAAGTCACTTGACTAATCTAGCAGATATTGATCCAGACCATCTAGAAATCGTACGTAAGATACTGCACAAACACCTACCACCAGACACACAGATATGGGTTTTTGGTAGTAGGGCCAAGCAGACTACAAGGCGCGCATCAGATCTGGATCTGGCCATAGAATGGATCAAACCCATAGCTCATAATACATTGTTGGATTTAGATATCGACTTTGATGATTCCGATCTTCCATATACGGTGGATGTTATTGATTTGAGGACCGTCAGCAATAAATTCAAAGAAATTGTAGATGCACAAAAGGTTGTGTTTCCGTCAGATGAATGCCGTACACGTTGACGACATATGATATTTTTCCATATTTTGATTTGAAATGTTATATCATTTCATGTGAAAACATGATATAACTATTGGTGTGGACCACGCCACATTGAGAGCACACAAATGGCAACAAATTTGGCAGAGCGGGAGCATAGATACGATAAACTCCCCCTACCCTTTTGACCCAAATTCTGT
This sequence comes from uncultured Nitrosopumilaceae archaeon, assembly GCA_964538885.1. Lineage (GTDB taxonomy): Archaea > Thermoproteota > Nitrososphaeria > Nitrososphaerales > Nitrosopumilaceae > JAPOPJ01. The sequence continues at coordinate 6,299 of CAZIHR010000134.1, read as the reverse complement.
CTTAGATAGGCGGCCAATCCATGCGTATTTTTGAGGCGTTCTGGTCATTTTACTATCATCATGCACCATCATTGCATTTCGTGCCTGAGAGCTAAACCCCTCCTCACAATACAATCATCTACGCACAAGATCAATTTATCAAAAATGCCCAAATTCCTGGGGGGTTGAGCTTCCATGCCCACATACAGTATGCAACCATCAAAACATCCCCATTGCTCAGATAAATGTTGGGCAAAAAACAACGTTAGGCGTAAAAGCTCAACCCCCACAAATCAGGTCTAATTTCATGCCATTTTTTGGCAGAATCAAGTAAACTTTCAAAAAACAGACAAAATTCCAGTCATGTTAGATTGTCCAGTCTCACTCACAGGTAAAATATGGTTATCTGCACCCATCAAATACAAATATTTCTAAATTCGAATTTAGAAATATGATGTTTTACGAGCATGTGAATTTGTGGCTGGAATTGATGCAATAATACATTTTGATACAGAAACAACAACACTAAACCAGCCTGGAAATCATGCTTGAAAGAAAATCACCATATCTGACAAAGTCAGTCAATGTATTGATATCGTAAAAAAAGTCCACGTGGTTTATCTGCAAGTAGGCAGGCACATGACAAATACGATAGAACAGATTTTGAACTAATAAGCATCTTAAGCAGAAACAAGTACACTTGCAGGAATCACAATTACACAGTACAAAAAAATCAAAGTAAATAGAGATGTAAAATGAGACGCGTTTTCATCACAAAAAATAGTAAACAATCACAGTTGCAACTATATAACAATCAAGCCATTAAATCATGTATGGCAGGAATCGGCATACTAATTGTAGTTGTGGCAGTTATTGCTTCTATGGGACTTGCCATGTACATGTATACACAATACCAAACAAACTTTGTACAGGTCAATGCCGGGGAACCTGTCAATGTAGGACCAGTACAATATATCGTAATGTTTGATGGAACGCATATGGGCAACAAGGATACAACGCCAGAAAACACGTTTGTAAAGATCAAAATCGAGGCAGAGAACACCGGTGATGAAAAAACCCGCATGTCAGGAGGGCAGTTTTATCTAGTAGATGAAAAGAACCAAAATCACAGAGCCATCTACGGAGGCTTCTCTACAACAGATTTGATTGATGATTGGCTGGAACCCAAAAAACCTGTAAGTTGGACCACCCAATTTGATGTACCTTACGATGAAGATGCAAAATACGAGATAGTAATCAGACCAACAAAAGAGCAGGCCACTGTTGACACTGCAAGAATTTGTATTGTAAATTGCTGATCGAAAAAACTTGTTTCAGAAAAATATTGTCAATTTTTACTAGCATATGCACAATTATCTATGACTTGCACCATATAACCAGTACGGTTTGAGGGAAAAACAATGGCAACATCTAAAGCTAAAAAGTCAACTGCCAAGAAAAAGGTTGCAAAGAAGGCATCTGCAAAGAAAAAAGTTGCAAAGACAGCTACAAAGAAGCAGAGTGCAGTAGCAAAGAAACGAAGCGTAGCGGCAAAGAAAGGTGCTGCAACCAAGAAGAGAAATGAAGCGGCAAAGAAACGAAGCGCAGCGGCAAAGAAAGGTGCTGCAACCAAGAAGAGAAACGCGGCAGCAAAGAAACGCTAAACCGCTTCTCGCCATTTTTTTATTTATATTTATTCAGAATTAGGTTTCTAAATTCGAATTTAGAAATAAATTCTAACTATCTGCTTTAGGCGACGGCATCACAAATACATAACGAGGTCGGATTTTCAGTATGACACGTTTTTCATCATGACGCTTGTACGGATAGTGCTCCTGACCCATGTACTGCTTGGTCAGTTTGTCTGCGTGCGTGTAATTATAATCTGGAATTAATTCTTCCACCTTGCCACGTATTGAAACCATGGCGAGTGGATCATCATTTGAAACAACAGATACGGCAACGCGCGGATCGCGTAAGATGTTTTTGTGTTTTACTCTGCCCTCTGCGGTGTTTACTAGTATGCAGTCATTCTCAAAATTTGCCCATACGGGTGACAGTTGTGGGGAACCATCCTTCATGACAGTTGCAAGAAAGACGATATTTTTTCCCATAAACAGATTTGTCACCTTGTCATCCATTGTGGATACTCCATGCCATCACATACTGCTTGATCGGTGTTACAAGCCCCAATATACCAAAGCGATCAGACAAAAACACACTTAGAAAAAGATCACAGACAAGATCTACCTTCCAGAATGAATGTATTGGATGGCTGTTATGCACATGCTTGACAATAAACATCATCACATATGCATAACAAAACAAATGAGTCAAGATCACATATCTAAACAGGCATTTCAATTCAAAATGAAAAATTGTATGCATTATAATTTAATGAAAGGTGATGCCTACTTAGGTTTTTCAGATGTTGAATTCTCAAATACATTAGTCATTGCTCGATTCATGATCTCCATAACAAGGTATTGAGAGTATTTTTCTGATTTGTTGGTTTTAGATTTTACACCTGTTGTCTGATCAAGATTTTTAAGCATTTTTGCAATTTTTGCCGATAACTTATCAATTACTTTTGAATATTTCAGATCAAAGTCTGCAGGCGCATCATAGCCCAACAGCTTGGTTGATGTGCTGTAAAATTTAGTGATGGCACCGCGTGATTCTTCAATACGAGAGATTTCTATCAGACCAGATGCCTTCAAAATATCAAGGTGGTGACGCATTGTAGTTAGTGCCTTTTTATATCCAAATTTTTTTAGTTCCTTTGTTATTTGTTCAGCAGACAGTGACCTTCGGTATAAAATCTCAACAACTTTGGCTCGTGCAGGGTCTTCGATTGCACGGGCATGATCAATACTAGTAGTTACAATACGATTTATGCGTATAGATTTTTCAAGCAATGTCGACATGTAGGTTGTCTTTTTTGAACAAGCTAAAAGATCACAATATCATGTTTTTTTGTCCAAACACGTTAATTTTTTTCTACAATTATAATATCGATACTAGTAGCAACAATCATGTAATAAATTGAAGAATGTTGCATTAGTTAGCAAAATTATAATAATACAATTAAATTTATCTGACCAATACTAAATTAATAATTTTAGTCCAAATAAAATCATAGTAAAATAAAAAATGGAAAAAATAATTATTAAACAGATCATGTATCGCAAATGAAGAAAAAATGAACAATATGTTGCCAACAAACAAACTTGGTAGAAAAATAAATTCGAGTTAAAGAGGGCAGCCAGTAATAGATTGATAGGCAGACATATACCTCATAGTCATCTTTGAGATGATCTCAGTAGGAATTTGTGGTGCCATTGGCTCCTGTCCTGCATTACGTGCGTCATCAAACTGTTTTGTATAGCCATACTCGGTGAGCCAATCACGAAGAATCTGTTTATCATATGCTTCTTGGATTTTTCCAACTTTGTAAAGATCTTTTGGCCACAATCTGCATTCATCAGGGCCAATTGAATCGCCCAACACAACATGACCATCATCAATTCCAAATTCGAGCTTTAAATCAGCTAATATGAAACCGGCAGAATCGGTAATTACTGACATCTTTTTGTAAATCTCAATAGATTTTGAAGACAACCAATCAAATTGTTTTTCAGTTACAAGATTCAGTTCCAGCGCGGTCTGTTTGTCAACAGGTATGTCGTGTTCAGATTTTGTTGTAGGATCAAAAATTGGTTCTGGAAGCTTTGCAGCAATTTCTGTACGCGTTCCTTCTGGAACCTGAACTGTGCCACTCTTCCATCTGCTCACTAAACTACCATAAAAATACCCCCTCACCACACATTCTATCGGAAGCATTCTCATCTTCTTTACGATGATTTCCGTGTCAGAATGACGACGAACAAAATGGTTTGATACGTCCAATATATCAAACCAGAATTCAGCAAACTTGCAGAGTACCTCACCTTTTCGTGGTATAGTATCGTGAAACTTGACATCATATGCTGAAACTCTATCGGAGAATTTGAAAAGGAGCAGGTCGTCACCAAAATTATACATATCCTTTACCTTACCTGATGACAGAAACTTCAACAATAGATGTCAAGTATGACAAAATTTAACTGATCGTATGCAATCAGTAGATAATTGAAAAGATCATGACAAATTTCTGCCGACAATAAAGATGATTTTTTATCACCAAAAACGAGGGAGTGTTTAATTAACTATATAGTTAACACAAATGTGCTCCAAGTCGAGCTATTTTCGGGGCAGTTTAGGCTTGCGTATCGTAACTTGAACTGGAATTTGAACATGGCCAGTATTAACATGATCTTTTTTGAGCAGTTGTAGTACTTGTATTGAGATACAACTCTGTATGGCCGATCAGAACGTGATCATAAAAATGATAAATATTCCGCATACGTATATGTTTTGGCTGTAATTATGGAACCGTACGATAACTCGATTGTAGAACCCATAGAGTTAAGGATGATAAGGCCATCAAAGTTCCCCACCCGTAGCCCTGATCCAAAGGACTCCCAGGAGCTCAAGGCCCTCAAGGCCAGTATCAGGGATCATGGACTGCTACAACCCATAATAGTGCGCCCGCTTGAACGTGGCTTTGAGATCGTTGCGGGGCACCGCAGATTTGCCGCATGCAGATCGCTCAGGTGGAGATTCATACATTGCAAGATTGCAGAGTTTAATGATAAGGAGGCATACGAAGTGCAGCTTAGCGAAAACCTTCAGCGCAGGACCGTGGATCCCATTGAGGAGGCTATATCGTACCAGCGGTATGTAGATGATTTTGGATGGGGGGGTGTCAGCGAACTTGGGAGACATATAGGAAAGAGCGAAGAGTACGTCTCACACAGGATTCAGTTGCTAAGGCTGCCCGAGGATGTGCGCAATAGGGTAAGGGAACGCGTGCTGGGAATCAGCCAGGCCCTTGAGCTTACCGATGTCGCGCTAGGCGGCAACACCTCGGAGTTGGCGCAGGAGATCATAGACAACAAGATGACAATCAAGCAGATACGTCGGGTCAAAGGCCAGTTAAGACAGGCAGAAGAGTACGACTATTCTGGAATGGTACCCCACGAGTGGTCGAAGGTAGAGCGTCCTGCCGCGCGCGGTAGCAGCACCGATAAAGACAGAAGCAACGCGGCTGTGGCCAAGACAAAGGAAACCGCCGTCATAAAGCGCAGTATTCTTGCGCTCAGAATTACTCTCTCAAGAATTGACGAGTTGATAGAGGATGCAAGTAGAGACGGCCCTCACAGCCAGATCGAGTTGATACAGTTCCTGATGAAGATGAGAATGCAGGCGCACGCTATGATTGATAACGCGCTGAGATACAAGCGGGAGCATAGAACAGCTACATAGGATCTACATCCAACATTATTACGCGCGGCACGATGCTACGGAGCTATTGCATGCAACGACATTATTTACCAATGAATGGAGGAAACCACTCTTTGAGGAATTCTTGGTACTCTTTTCCAGTATACGACATAGAATAAAGCAACGCCTCTGACTGCGGTATAAAGTCGTACACCTCATAAGTCTGAAGTATGTCGCCAAACAGGTTTCGGTAAATGTCGTTCTCCTCATCAGCCATCTCCGCGCTCAAAAACGACTTTATGGTAATCCAGTCATACCCACCCCTAGTTCTGCCGGAGAACGCCACGAACGGCGCGTCCTGTAGGTAACGCTTGAGTCCCTTCAACCTCTTTTGCAGTGCCTGAGATGTCCTGAACGTGACCAAATCGACGCGTATAACACGGCCAGGCAGTTTTTTGGTGTCCACTGATATTGTGTATCCCTTTATGATGCCGCTATCCTCCAATGCTTGCTTGCGGGACTCGACCTCCTCTTCCGTGACGCGGTATTTGAACTGCCTGACACGATCACAGAGTTCGAACGTGGACTGCCTAGCATCTTGGCTCAGTGCCGAAATTATAATTTCGTCAATTCTGTCGACCATATTCTTTCTGTATGTTATGGTTTGCCATCTCATATGTACTTTTTTGATTGATAGTTACCGCTATATTGTATGTAAGTTATTTTATCTAGTCATTGTACTCCTTCACCATCCATTATGGGTCATTTTTTCCTGATTGCATCAGGCACTTTTATGCTGTAAAATGTCCACAAAGAGGTCTCGATACGGTCTACCTACATGGTCTATCTCCATGGATCAATTCAAACATATCTCATTGCAGCATGTGGTGAATTCAGAGATGTTGTCAAAGTGCAAAAGCTCCTCTTTCAGGGTGTAATGGAACCGCTTCAGTTTGTCGTTTGTCTGGGGACGGCATGGTAGGTATTGATAAATT
>CAZIHR010000133.1:0-27310 GCA_964538885.1 uncultured Nitrosopumilaceae archaeon | reverse complement strand
GCAAAGACCATGCTGTGGATGGGCTATCTGTTCACCTGCATTACCACCTGGAAGAATCAAGGTTTGGACTGTAGGAAGCAGTTACTACAGTATGTGTAGGGCATTTTGTCAAAAATTGCCCTAGAAGACCTGACCAGATACCTTTGATGGTAGAATTTACTGAACAAGTAGAGATGGCACTTGTGTTACCTTGCCACCGTTTTATTACAAGCTGTCATGTTTTACTTATCCATGCCTGAAACACATAGACAAAATTTGCGAGCTAGATGACCACATATTTTCCAACAGAATGCTATTGCTTGCAGTTCAACAGCATAGCAGGCAGACTATTCAACGGAACGAGTGCACACGGATCGGAATTGATGCCTACTTCCATATTATAAACAGAGCCCGCTGAGGGATCCTTCACATGAAGTACACCAGTGTACGTCACACCATTTAATAAGGTAGAAGGAGTTGTGGCTCCTTTACCATTTGGAGGCACTGTAATGACCCAGAATGTATCAGGTTTTAAATAAGTCTTTGATGCTGTTCCATCTGTTCCAGTAACCAAAATATCTACCTCCTTAGTATCTGGCACATATGTGATTAGGGCAATGCCTGAAGCAGCTGACTCGTTAGCATCTTTGATGCGATTGTTGTTGGAGTCATTAAATACTGAGACGCGCAAGACAACGTCAGTCGAAATATTCTGTGGTACAGATGGTGCAACAGGTGTAGCTGTTATCTTGTCAGATAACTTGCCATCACCTACAGAATTTGTGGCCGCAACAATAAAATCATATGATGTGCCATTGGTAAGACCTGTCACCTGGACCGTTGTTGTAGGCTCGATTTTATCAGGGAACGTCTTCCAAAAAGTACGACTAGTTTCTTTGAACAGTATCACATAATCAGTTATTTTAGCTCCGCCGTTGTCTGCTGGTGCAGTCCAAGATAGTGTGACTTGTTTGTTGTCAGGTTTTGCCGAAAGATCTCTTGGAGCACTTGGTTTATCTAGTGAAAAGGGAGTGGCTGAAACTATATCTGAATATGTCCCAGTCCCGACAGAGTTTACTGCTGCAACCCTAAAGTCGTATAAGGTGTCGTTTCTAAGTTTTTTTACAGTAGCAGATGTGCTAATACCAAGGTCATCAGAGAACGCGATAAATGCATCTGTTCCCTTTCGGTACTCAACTATATAATCAGTTATTTTAGCTCCGCCGTTGTCTGCTGGTGCAGTCCAAGATAGTGTGACTTGTTTGTTGTCAGGTTTTGCCGAAAGATCTCCTGGAGCACTTGGTGCAGTAGTTAATGGCGTATTTGGTATTATAATTAGTGGTTGAAACGGTCTCACAGGAGTAGAGGCAACCACACTAGAATAATTGCTGGTCCCAACAGAGTTCACAGCAGCCACCCTAAAGTCGTATGCTGAACCGTTGACTAGACCAATCACTGTAGCAGATGTAGTGGTTTTGCGGCCATCATTGAATGTAGTCCACGAATTGGTATTTTTTAGCTTGTACTGGATTGTATAGTCGGTGATCGGTGAACCGCCATTGTCGGAGGGAGCAGACCAGTAAAGTGAGACGCGGGTGTTTCCAGCAGACGCTCTGAGGTTAGTAGGAGCATCAGGCTCTGTTGTTGGTGGGGGAGGTGGAGCTCGTGGTGTAGCTGCAACTTCACTGGACCATGATCCTGTCCCAACAGAGTTCACAGCAGCCACCCTAAAGTCGTATGCTGAACCGTTGACTAGACTAATCACTATAGCAGCTGTAGTGGTTTTGCGGCCATCATTGAATGTAGTCCACGAATTGGTATTTTTTAGCTTGTACTGGATTGTATAGTCGGTGATCGGTGAACCGCCATTGTCGGAGGGAGCAAACCAGTAAAGTGAGACGCTGTTGTTTCCAGCAGACGCTCTGAGGTTAGTAGGAGCATCAGGCACGGCGGCTTGAGGTGTGGCAGTAATTACGCCAGACCAAAAGCCTTGTCCTACAGAGTTCACAGCAGCCACCCTAAAGATATACTCGGAGCCGTTGGTTAAGCTTGTCACTGTAGCAGATGTGGTCGTTTGAATGCCATCATTAAACGTCTTCCACGTATTGGTATTTTTTAGCCTGTATTGTATTATATAATCTGTGATCGGAGAACCACCATCACCCATAGGCAATGACCATGAGAGACTCATTTTGGTGTTTCCGGCAGACGCGCTGAGACCAATAGGATGCCATGGCACTACGGCTTGAGGTGTGGCAGTAATTACATCGGACCAGGAGCCCCTCCCTACAGAGTTCACAGCTGCCACTCTAAATTGGTATTCCGTGCCGTTGTTAATTTCTGAAACTGCTCCAGGCGATGATGTGCCTGGAATGTCAGCACTCCAATTGCCAGTGCCATGTCGGTGCTGGATCACGTAGCCGGTGATCGTGGATCCACCGTTGTTAGTGGGTGCAGTCCAAGATAGAATCACGTAAGAGTTGCCCGGCGTAGCTACGAGACCAGATGGGGCACTAGGCACTGTTATACCCTGGGCAAATGCATCATAGAACGAGTCTCCACCTAAAAACAGGAGAACAAGAGTAGATGCTACTAGTGAGAAAGCAATTGTGAGTCTTAAAGCTGCCACCATCCACAAAAAACATGACATCTACAACGAAGATAAGAGCATACGTGAAGCGACATATAATCAATACTTCTTTTTGTTAAAAATTATTTCAAGATCCGAGTGAAATAATATAACCAAAGAGCTAAAAATAACTAATTTAATTTGATTCACCATCACACGACATGGAAACTAGATCGAGTTAGAATATTTTTACGGCATCTCAAAAATGGCAGCAACATGCAGTGTTGTAGTAACCAAACATGTATCGTAAATCAAAGAACTATCGCGGATAATCTAAGATAATTCTTTTAAAAATTTTCATGTTTTTGTAAGAATAATCAAAAACCGTTGACAAATTTGGAGATAAAATTACATTTATTAAATCGTCAACGGATTTTTGGAACGTTGCACAAATTCGATGACTTGGATATGAAACTATTGTACGAGCTTACATTGGATGGCTCCATATCAGTGCCAGCATTGTCAAAAAAACTTGGAATTAATTCATCTGTCCTATACAGCAGAATAAAAAGATTGGTGAAGAAGAGGCTTATCAAAAAATTTACGGTAGAGATTGACGACTCACTTCTTGGAATCGGCGTCAAGGCATCAGTAGGAATTAACCGTGATCCTAAATTCAAAGAGGCCATACATAAAAAATTCCTAGAGACGCCAGAGGTGGTGTCGATCTCAGAGGTGACTGGCAGATTTGACATCATGATAAAGATTTATGCAAAGAATCTGGAGGCGCTGCATGCAGTAGTAATTGAGAAGATAGGAAAGATTGAAGGAATTCAGAACACAGAAACCTTTGTAGAGCTTCAAAAAACAGACAAAGACCCAATATACCTAATACAGTAAACTGAGTGACTTATTGGAACTTTTCGTCCCATTTGCCTTCGTTGATCTCAGTCGTGATCTCTTTTGGAGTCTTTCCTTCCACTTTTACACCCAAGGCAACACACGTACCCAAGATAGTCTTTGTGACAGATTTTAGTGATGATGCATACGAACTTTCCAGTTTTGTGTTTGCCACCTTAATTACAGAATCAACAGTTACATCACCCACCCACTCTGTTCCAGAAGCACCAGAACCTTTTTTGATTCCTGCTTCTTTCATGATCAGTGCCGCAGCAGATGGAATGCCGATTTCAATGGTATATTGTTTTGTGTCACTGTCAACAATTACAGTTACTGGTACTTTCATCCCGTCAAAGTCCTTGGTCTTTTCATTGATTGCATTGATGACTTCCATGATGTTTACTCCAAGTGGTCCCAGAGCTGGGCCTAGTGGGGGACCAGCAGATGCTGCACCTCCAGTCACAAGTGATGAAATTTTTTGCTCGCCCATTATTGATTTGCCCCAAAATGATGATTTAATCCTTCCTAAGTAGTTGACAGTTTAAGATAGTTTGCATCCACGGTTACTGGTAGCTGGTAGGATGCATCAAGCAGTACTACTGTAGCCTCTTCTTTCTCTTGATCGATTCTGGTGATTGTTGCCTTCATACCCTTAAATGGACCACCAGTGATCTCGACGGTGTTATCTACTGCAAGTTGCGATACTGTTGATTTTTTGACAAGATAACCCTCAATATCTTTAAAGTCCAGCTCTCCTCGGAGCTGTCCACGAATGTGCCTGATGCCCTCTACTGCCAAGTATGCATCGCTAGGGTTCACTGCTTCAATCACCACATACCCCTTCAAATTATCTACTAGTAGTACGGACTGAATATTAAGTGGGCTGGAATTGGTTTTGGCCTCTAGGAGCCTCATGACCACTTTTTCTTGTCCTCCTGTGGTCCTGATTGCAAATAGGTGTGATTTGACTTCAGACAACTCTATCTACCAAACGTAAGTACTGAAAACACAAATTGAATTATAAAGCCGATGGTACCCACTCCAGCAATTCCCAACAGTACCAACCTAAGATGCTGTTGGTATTCGTCTTTGTCTGGTTTTTTTGCCATTTTCATTGTGTTGACCATATTCCTCAGTGTCTGTTTCGGATTCATTGCTGAAAATTACTTGTGTGACTTTATATCTCTTATTCAACGTGGTCAAAAAAATTGGGCTGGACGCAGGCATCTTACAGACAGAAAATCAGACAAATGACTCGATGTATACAGCATTTCCAGCCTTTAGACATCACGATATAGTAAACAGATGGACTAGGTATCAGAAAATCGATTTGGTTTTCAGATTGAACGTAGCTTGTATGGCCAAATGTTCCAAATGGATTCTATGAATAGGCACACATATAGTACAGATTGTATCATGCAGGCTTTTAGACAAGATCGTCAAAGAATGGTGGACTGGACGGGATTTGAACCCATGACCCCCCGCGTGCAAGGCGGGTATACTACCAGTCTATACTACCAGCCCATGCAAGATATGGCCAAGTAGTGGATTTTTAATTGTTGTCTTGTGACCAGTTTTGACACATTCACAAATGAAAATCTGGAGAAAAATTGTACTCTAATGCGAGTCCTATTAAGTAAGAATTTTATTTGTTGGGAAAAAAGGCGTAAAGTATGGTACTAATAGAATCTCAGACGGGGTTGAATACTGGTGACAAAGCTCCAGACTTTGAACTACTTGGAATTGACGACAAAAGACATCCATTAAATGAATATACCAAGAAGGGGTTGTTGGTGATTTTTATGTGCAATCACTGTCCATACGTAAAGGCAAAATCTGATGCTTTAATTCAACTGTACGACAAATTTGGAGATAATATTGACATCGTTGGAATTAACAGTAACGACTCTACAAAATATCCAGAAGACAGTTTTGACAACATGAAAAAGGCTGCATTAGAGAAGGGGTTCAGATTTGACTATTTAGTAGATGACTCACAGGATGTTGCAAGAAGGTATGGTGCAGTGTGTACACCCGACCCGTTCCTATTTGACGGGGACGGATGCCTTGTATTTCACGGCAGAATAGACAACGCCATGAAGCCAGATGATATGCCAACTGAAATGACAATGGAGATAAACATTCAAAAAATGTTGTCTGGTCAAAAGATAGAAAAGGATTTTGAGCCATCAATAGGATGCTCAATCAAATGGAAAGAAAATTAGACTTAAATGACTCCAGACTAGAGAGTTTGTGGTGGGCTCGTAGCTCAGCTTGGCTGGAGCGTTCGACTGATAAGCCATTCAGAAATCGAAAGGTCGTGTGTTCGAATCACATCGGGCCCACAGATTCTGATTTGGGGAATTAAGAGTCGTCACCTTGCACGGAGATCAGAAACAAGTTTTTGGAGAATTTGCCACATTTGTTACTCTTTTCTTTCCTTATTGCCTCCAACGAGTCTACTGGTGTGCCCTTTAGATCAGCTATTCGAAATACGACTTCCAATATGTCTGCCAGCTCCTCAACTGATCTGCTTTCGTTGTATTCATGTATCTCCTCAGTAAGCTTTCTTTCAAGTGCTGCCAGAAATTCGCTGTCAGTAAGTGTCCTGGTATGACAACTTTTACCAGAACTTTTAATGAGTTCAGGTATTTTGTCTCTTATTGCCTTGTGATATACGACCAACAGTAGATACCATGACATGTAGTGTAATATCATCTTTATGACACAAGCAAGAATGAGCCAAACAACACATCTTAGAGTGACACACAAAAAATCTCTGCTTAGATTTAAGATGACAGAGAGACTTTTTGAACACAAGATCGGTATCCACCCATAGTCAGTACGGAAAAAATAGAGAAACTTGGCGAAGCTATGCATGTAAAGTTGTCATAATCAGTAGAATGGTGGCCGTACATGACACACTTTGCAGGTATTAAACAACGGTTGCAACACACTTTGTAGACGTGGATCCGCGCACAGATAGAGATTGTGTTGCGCGGTGAAAGAGAAATAATATTGATGAGCTCCAAGACGCACATGACAAAGAAGACAAGCCGTGCGTAAAATACTGAATAATCAAAGATGAACAAGCTCACATCAAAAAATATACGCAATTAGATATGAGATCACATGCGCAATTACGTTTTGACATGTCAAATCACGTCTAAATCCTAATCATTCTTTGATTACGCATGAACTCTATTGTATTTGTCGACTAACACCGAAGCTTAGTATAGAAAATATTTGGAAAGACGTAAAGCACAGGCGGGTCACATCAGAGTAATATAGCAACACCAGATGACCTGAAATATATCGTGTCTGAATACTTGCAGTATCTATCAAGATTGACATCTACATGTTCCTGTACCGCTCAATCTAAGCGGAAATTTTCAGTGTCATTATTATAGTTACAAATAATCTTAACCAAGTTGAACCACCAATCACACATCCAAGTTCTCTGATACTGCTTTGAACCACCGTATAATATCATCAAACTTGTCAGATGCAAAGTCAGATGCAATACTAGTTTTTTGTCCTGCCTTGCCACACAACACCAATTTGAGTGGTCTCCGAGACTTGTGTCTGATGGAACGGACAGAATCAGAAAAGAAATTCAACCTCTCCGCAGTATTTGAAAAGACGACAACCACCAATACTCCAGATTTATTCCTTGGGATCTTGCCAAGTAATTTTTGGAGATCAAGGTCAAACAAGATATCTATAGTAGAGGACATGTCACCCAAGTGAAATACTGACCAACCAAGGGAACGTAATGATGAAGAGGCTGCCTCTGAGAGAATATTGTTCTGTGGATCAGCAGATATAACAATGGTAGTTATCCGAGTATCCGAATCCAACGGAAGTTGATTGAATATTTGTATAATGTTTGAGATGTTGTTGTGTAGTAATTTTTGCTCGGAATTGCCAATCTTGCCCTCATCAAACAGATTATTTACAGAATATATTGCCGGCACCATTACCTCAGAGATGAGTTTTTCCACGGTAGCTCCGGAGCTGATGCAGTTTTTTATCAGAGAGTGTGCCTTACCATCATAGTAGTTTAGTAGAAAGTCAAGGAATAAGGTTGCCACCCTAAAATAATCTGCGGGAAAATCATATGCTTCTTGTCCCGATTCAAGTGACCACAAGGTAAGATTTCCTATATTTTTTTGGCGAAGAAGACCTTCTGCTGCAAACACTTTAAGATATTTTGTCATCGTACTCCGGTTTATGGTAAGCATTTCAGAGATCTCCACTCCTGACATTCCAGTTTTGGAGTTGTTAAGAATCTCAATTAGCCTACTACGTATTTCCTCAGAACTGTATCCCCGTCCCATGATGTAATTGAAGTAAGGTATGGTATAAAGACTAATTTTCACGTGATGCTATTATGCATGCTGGCAACGAGTTAATCAGACAATATTCCCATCCAAGATGTATTTTTCTAGACATAAAGGTAAGTAGTCATTTCATGTAAATATGTGAGTGTTCTATTGCAGTTACTGGTGTGTGTTCAGCTATCTTTCATAATTCACTTAATTTGTCATTCTGATCTACATACTAGCGATCCTAACTTCTTGGAATGAGAAAAAAGAAATCTAGGCAAGAATCAGATGACACATATGTTGCGCGCTTTAGAGGAGAAGAATAAAGCTCTTAAATCAAAGCTTGAAACTCATAACACCAAGATGTAACAAATGACATGAGAGTTTGAGCATCTCAAGATAATTCTAAATTATTATGTAAATTCTAACACAGCTCCATCGTCAAACGCGTTGGAGTAGAAAGGAGGAAAAATGCAAAAGAAACAAAAAAAGAATTTTCAGAACAGAACTATTCTCCAAAAAAGCGCGTATGAAAGATAGTCACCCAAGAATGTCACGCAAGCGCACCCTGAAGAAACAGTAAAGCACAAGTTCAAGCGCAAAAAGATTGAAATGAGTTGAGCTCAATTAATACAAAGAATACCTAAAGTCGTACAGTTACTGTGGTGGAACTAATAATTGGCAGTAGACTGTGCCTTGTGCTTGGTTGTAACAGTCTCAATATGATGGCCACATGAATGCACGCATTGCCAATCAAAAATCACTACTTGCATGTACACATACATATAAAGAAACGTGCACAGGTAATACGCACCATGTGTATGTATTATCTTTAAATTGCCAGTGTGCAATATCACACAAATCATGGTGAGAAAAACTGCTCACTAGCTTAAGCTAAAATTCGATGATTATTTAACCATCCAATATAACGCTGTTTTATGAAAATACGGGCGGCAGTCACCGTGGCCCTAACTAGTACAATACTTGTAACTGTTGCGGCAATCATAGTATCAAATGATGACTCGGATCATGAAAAGCTTTTGCGAATAGCTTACTTTCCAAATATAGGACATGCTGTTCCCGTAATCGGAATCGAGAAGAATTTTTTTGCAGAAGAAATTGGACCAACAGTGACAATAAAGACCAAACTGTTCGACAGTGGGCCGCAAGTAATCGAGTCATTGTTTGCAAATTCTATTGATGTGGCATATGTAGGACCAGGTCCTGCAATCAACGGCTTTCTGAATTCAGAAGGAAACAATCTAAAGATACTGTCTGGTGCTGCCAGTGGGGGGGCCAGTTTTATAGCACAGCCAGACGCTGACATTTCACACATACCTGACTTTGCAGGAAAGAAGATAGCAGCTCCACAGATAGGCAACACACAAGATGTATCACTACGCCATTATTTGGCTGAAAATGGTCTATACTCCGCCGAACGCGGTGGCAGTGTAACCGTTTACAACATACCAAATCCAGACATCTATACATTATTTGTAAAAGGTGAAATTGATGGTGCATGGGTAGCTGAACCATGGGCAACCATTTTGGAATCTGAGCTTGGAGGAATACGATTGTTCCATGAAGAGGATCTGTGGCCTGAGAAGCAATTTGCCTCAGTTCTCCTGATTGGAAATACAAACTATGCCATAGAAAACCCAGATGTAATCAGAGATCTGCTTGTAGCACACAAAGATACTGTAAAATGGATTAATCAGAATCCAGAGGAAACACGGAACACATTCAATCAATTTTTAGCCGACACATTAGGACAGCCCCTATCTGATGAAGTTGTGGATATTGCCCTATCCAATCTGAAAATCACCTCAGAGTCTGTAGAACATTCAATACATATCTTTGCAGAACGCGCAGATAAACTCGGCTATCTTGGACGAAACGGGTACAATCTAGATGGGATTTTTTACAACAACGCCGGACAGGAGGAGAATACATAGTTGGCAAAGCTTGAGGCAAAAAACATTGTCAAGTATTTCAATCATGAATCTCACAGACTAAAGGCATTGGGGGGAATCAACCTACAAGTCAATTCAGGGGATTTTGTGTGTCTGGTGGGTCCCTCTGGCTGTGGAAAATCTACATTCCTACGCATAGTTGCAGGACTAGAAACTCAGGATTCAGGTGAGATAATCTTTGATGGCCATCCTGTTTCAGGCACAGGGCCTGAACGAATCATGGTATTTCAAGAGGGTGCACTATTCCCATGGCTCAAGGTTCAAGACAATGTAGAATTTGGGTTAAAGATGGCAGGCATTCCAAAAGAAGAGCGTTCAAAGATATCCAACAGATATTTAGATATGATGCAGCTGACCAAGTTTGCAGATTCGTATACATACCAGCTATCAACAGGGATGAAGCAACGCGTAGCTATTGCGCGAGCATTGGTAATGGATCCAGATGTGTTGCTGATGGACGAACCGTTTGCTGCATTGGATGCACAGACTCGGGATCTGTTACTAGTAGAGATGCAGTTAATCTGGGAGAAGACAAAGAAAACCATACTATTTGTAACTCACAATGTAGCTGAAGCTGTCGTGCTAGGCACCAGAGTGGCAGTGTTTAGTAACAGGCCATCTGTAATTAAAAAGGAATTCAAAAATGATTTTTCGAGACCAAGAGTTACTGAAGACGAATCGCTGTTGCAATTTCAACAGGATATTCTGACAGAACTTCGGCCAGAAGTCAAAAAAACCCTAGGTGAGCCACATGAAGAAACATGTATTTAAAAAAATAGCATTCTATGGAGGCATTGTAGTAGTTTGGCAGATAATTACAATTTCTGGAATCTGGCCCAGCAACATCTTTCCATCCCCATATGAAGTAGTAGAGGACTTGGCATATGGAATGGCTGATGGTAGTCTGTTGTATGGCATGGTAACTACAATGTGGCGCATGACAATCGGACTAGCTATAGCTATTGGCGGAGGTATAGTTTTAGGAATTTTCATGGCAAGAGTGGATGTAATCAACGAAACTATCGGCTCGCTCGTATTGGGTCTGCAATCAATCCCATCAATAGCATGGGTACCGCTTGCAATCCTTTGGTTCGGACTGTCTGACGCTGGAATAATCTTTGTGGTGGCAATAGGTGCCATGTTTGCAGTTACAATCAATACATACACAGGTGTCAAAAATATAGATCCACATTATATCGAGGCTGCACGAAACATGGGGGCAAGAGGTAGTCAGCTTATCACCAACGTATTGATTCCCGCTGCATTCCCGTATATGATTTCAGGTTTTAAGCAGGGATGGGCGTTTGCTTGGAGAGGTGTCATTGGCGCGGAATTATTGTTCTCATATTTGGGACTCGGATTTCTACTACATGCAGGACGATCACTCAACGATGTATCCCAGATAATTGCAATAATGGTAACCATAATGGGCATAGGCCTTGTAGTTGACGGCATAGTCTTCAAGAGATTAGACAACAAGGTAATGTCTAGATGGGGATTGCGGTAACTTGTGCAAAAGTAACTTCACCACATCTCTATTTCACATTAAAGGTGGACTTGAAAGATGTAGGAAAAATTACGTATTTTTATCAAGATGCTTCAACATCTACTACTTGTGTCCATTTTTCAACTGTCAGAGCTACTAGGCTGGTCACCCTTCTCTTCTATGGTCTTGAGCATCTTACGAACTTGAGCTACCTCCTCAGGAGTGGCCTTGCCAGACTGCATATCTATAAGAATACGAAACATCTTTGCATTTAGTGGACTATTAAGCAGACCAATATCTGTCTCCACCTTGATCTGGTTCTTGCGATGCCATGCACCTACTGTTATTGCTACAGGTACATACAGCACTAGAAACAATATCACAAAAAGCCATAGATCACCCAACAGATCATTCAGCCAGTCAACTCTTTCTATGAGAAGTCGATGAAATATCAGCATAAAGTTGGCAAAAGATATGATAAATATCAGATACACACTATGTCCTAGACGAAAGTCAAACCAGACACGTCGTACATAAGAACCTGTCATCACAGTAGAGTGACGGCGGTTGCATTTTGATGTATCGTTGAATTAGGCGCATATGCAAGTCAGACAGTATTGAACAATCTAGATCTACAAAAATCTTTGATCTTCTGCCTCAACATCGCAGATTGAACATTCCTTACCTGTTCTCTGAACTCAGCAGGGAACTTGGAGTAGTAGCCTGTCTTTTTGGGTCTGAATATAAGGTAATACCAAAGCATATTTGTATTTCTGGCGCGTATGGCCCTTCCCAACACATACAAGGGATGATATCCCAGTGCCCTCATACCGAATCCAAATTGTGCAAAGCCGTGATGAGTGCCAAGCTTGTCTGTGTGAGTGAAGCGAGCTTTGTCAAATACGGGTGTCTTGTATCCGTGTAACCTTGCTCTCCACAATATCTCCGACTCGTACCCCACTATCTCTGGATACTTTGTATAATGTTCAAAAAAAAATGACTGCCTCACGAATCGACCTGCACCATGCGGAAGACGTGATTTTGTCGGTTCGTATTCTCCTGATGCAGCAACAATATCCAAGTCATCATCCATCTCTCCCAGAATTATTTCTGCATAATTTTTCGCAAAGATGGTGTCACCTGCTGCAATCATATGGTACGTGTATTCTTTTTGCAAGCACATGTTCCACAATCTTACGAGTCTGCTATAATCTCGAGTTATGCTGCCTGTTTCCAATATGTCAATAGTATCCATATTGTCGGCACGTAGGCGTGATAAAATATCAGATGTCCCATCAGTGGAGCCATCATCAACTATAATTATGCGGGAGGGTGTATGTGTCTGTTCTTGGATGCTAGATACTGCCTTGAATATGGAACTATTGCAGTCTCGCACTGGTAAAAACGCATAGTAGTTACCTAGCATAATTAGATACTATCTCACAGTTGCCATAAAACAGTTTTCATGACCAAGCCCGAGATGCAATGCAATTTGACACAAAGTTGAACATTGAAGGTATAGTAAACTACCAAAAATCACACAGATCGAATCAGATGTCAATCTGCATATTTATGAATACATTGGAACCATCTTTGATATTGCAAGTATCCCTGATACATACATCTGAAATCAACTCCACTATAGAGTCATCGTGATGCGTACGTTCTGGGATTATCAGATGGCATTTGATCGAATCATTGACCATACAGCTGAAACACTTGACCCACCCAAAAGTTCGCCTTCCATCTGCAAAGCCGTCGATCGTTATACCTTCAAGAGTCTCAAGCTGTTTAATAGCATCCCGGTCAGCATTCCTGTCAAGTCTTACATTCAAAGTTCCAGGATATGGCACATAACCAATCTTGGATCTGAATTGCTCTGTATATCCTTGAAGTGATATGTAGTATGCACCTTCGCCCATTCCCGAAACTAGCTGCCCTTTCAGAATTACATCGGATGGTTGAAAGTCCATGCTCTGTTGAAGAACCGACAGCAGTTTTATCATCTCTGAATAGCCTTTTGAAGTAATCTTTATTGAGATATTTCTGCCATCTATTGTCCGTTCAATGAATTGACGGTCTTCAAGATCCAAGAGATGTTTAGAGGCAGACTGTTGAGACTTGCCAATACTCTTTCCAACATTCGAAGTGGTAACTTTGACAAAATTGTGTCTTGCTCCTTTGGCAAGAAGGTAAGCAAGAGTTAGGATGTGCTGAATCTTGAGTTCAGTCATCAACACTACGATATACCCAAGTCGTGAAATGTTTTCAGGTTCAATCCATCTGATTTGGACAGCTTGGCAACTCTGTGACCTACTACACATTCAACACCGGCATTTTTAGCACCTTCTAAAAGCCGTTGAGTGAGGATTCCATCCAACAACAGGTATTTGATTCCAGACTGGGTTGAAAGTTTGCTTACAACTTCACTTATTGGAACCTTGAAGATTTCGTTCTGATTGTTGTCAAGTGCGATGGCCTCCAGTGTCTCGTTGAGGTCAGGATAAATCTTTGATGCCAGATCTGCAATAGGCTTGTCATTCTCGTTTTTTAGAGTGGGTTGAGGCTTACCATGCTTGATCTCCTCTGCTACAGGTCTGAGGATTTCATCGATTCTCTCCGGTGTCAGCTCCTCTACTTCGATTCCAGTATCTGCACGCAGTTCATAGTCAATTGGAACGACAGATTTGAGTTCCCGTAGAATGAATCCGCCTGTTCGGTCACCATCAGTAAATGCGACCACGGTCTCTTTGGAGTTGCACAAATCCTTGATTGATGCGTCGATCTTTGTACCCTCAATTGCAATTGCATTATCGTATCCGGCCCTCATGAGGTTGATTACGTCTGCCCTTCCCTCTACAAGAATTATCCATTTGGAATCGAACATGCCAGAGCCGCAAGTCAGTTTGGACGCTCCGTACACGGACAATCTTTTAGAATCTCCTTCATGGACATCTTTAAGCATACTTTCCCCTTCACTGACGGTCTTGGTGGCCCAACGCTGCTTGATCTCCTTGGCACGCTTTACAATGTCATCTTTCTTGGCTGCTCGAACATCATCAATTGAGTCAAGCTTGAAGCTACAGTCAAATGGTCCTACTTTGTCTATACTTTCAATTCCTGCAGCAATAAGTGCACACGTATCAATGTCAGTACTCATAGGAATCAACACATCTCCAGAAGTTGTGTTGGATGTGGATTTTGAATTTACTTCAATGCGACCCACTTTAGAAACTCGCTGTAACTCATTCAGGTTCATCTCTGGCCCCAACAGACCTTCGGTCTGGCCAAAAATTGCGCCGATTATATCTGCTCTTTCAACGAGCCCGTCAACTTCATAGGAAAGCTTAACATGGTACTTGACAATTCCTGATTGAGGCATAATCTAATCATCTCCTTAATTATCATACTATCACTCTTAAATAGCAATATATGAGGGTATCGCAACAGCAAGAATTTTGCCCAGATATTCCTAAAAACACAGACAACATACGAAAAATAGATCAAACTGATAACATACATTCCACAAATTTGCGGGATGTAGTTTAGATAAAACCGATCAAACATAATTCAGATGACCCCATCTTACAACAATAAAACCATAATTACAATAAACAGAACAACAAACAACAATGGTAATAGAAAATGTGCAGACAGTTAGTTGCGTTATAGATTAGCATATGAAAGCCAATTACAAGATACTGTACAAAGCAGGTTGTAAACTCTGTAAATTTTCAAATTGGACATGCCAATAGAGGAAAGATACAATTTCTCAAAACTACAATAATACAATGAGAGCTTAGTTACCACTAAACAGGATCCTAAAAAATAAAAAATGCTTTCTAATTATTCGGTACTAAACGAGTGGCCGCATGAACAGGATTTTACAACATTGGGATTGTTGATCTTAAACCCTGAACCCATAAGGCTTTCGATATAGTCAACGTTTGCACCTTTGAGATGATCTACGCTGTAACTGTCTACTAGGAGCTTGATTCCGTTCTCTTCCAAGACCAAGTCATCGTCTTCGGGTGATTTTTCAAAGCCCATTCCATAAGACAGACCTGAACACCCTCCACCTTGAACATACACACGCAGATACTCTGGATTTTCAGCTTCCTCTTTCATGAATTCGTGAATTTTCTCTGCAGCTTTAGGTGTCACTGTGATCATCTTCTGAGTTTGTTCGGTTGCCATAACAATTCAAAACAACAAATTGAAATTATAAGAATCTTTCCAACAAATCATGGGGATTATATAGTTAAATAAACTAGGCATGGCTTGGCAGTAAGGCGACCGTCTATGGTAATCCTAGTCTGTAAGGCATCTTTTTGCCACAGCGTGGTCAATCTCAAGGCGTGGTGAAACACCTTGTCCAGAAAGTTTGCCGGATCTGATTCTATGTCTTTCAGCATGAAATGATTCTCGATGTGTATGTCCCACATTCGCTTCTCCATTTCTGGTGTGATCACGCCTAGCACGACAAAGTTTTTTGAATGCGTTGGTGTTTCCCGAAAACTTTTCTCGTATCGGGTCAGGTCTTCTGTGGCAATTTTTGACAAAATGCCCTACACATACTGTAGTAACTGCTTCCTATAATCCAAACCTTGATTCTTCCAAGTGGTAATGCAGATGAACAGGTAGCCCATCCACAGCATGGTCTTTACGGATCTGATTATACGATGTATCTTGCGATGTATGACCATCTCGCGTAGGAGGGTCTCTGCTGGATTATTTGTGGAAGGTATGTCAGTATACAACACAAATCTGAACGCATCGAAAAGCGCACGTTCTAGCTTTTTCATATAGTCGCCCAACAGTGGATCGTCTTCATATCTATCTACGAGCAGCTTCATGCGGTGCTCCCCCGTCGCGTCTAGCACCCGGCATGCGCGATACTGCATGCGTCGGAGCATGTCCCGCGCAGCTAGCGGGAGATGCCCGCGCCCCTACATGGCCAGCGCCGCGGCCGCGCTGCCTACAATGACATATGCGCCAAGCAGCATGGCGCCGCCGCCCGATGCGTACCGTATCGTCCGCCTTGCGGCGTTGGTGCTGCCGCATGCCGCAAACAGCAGTGACAGGGCGCCCGCCACCAGCACCATGCCGATCGCCGACCCCGCGCCAAACACTGACGCAAGTAATAGCGGCGGCAGTAGCGTCCCGGCATCGGCCGCAGGCGACGCTATTGCGTCAGGCATGGCCGACAGGGCCAACACCACCAGCCCCCCGCTTCCGGCCAGACCGTGCACGCACCCTATAACGTACGGGACGTGGCTGTGCGAGTGGCCCGTACTGCCACCGCCATCCCCGCGCTTGTCGCTGTGGCTGTGCGGGTGGGAGTGCGTCGTTCCGTCCACGTGCGTATGGACGTGTGAGTGGGTCCAGAGCCGTGACAGGAGTGGCAGTGCCCACCTCCTTGCGCCCCCGGCCCCCTCGAATATGGCCGACACGCCAAGCAGGATCAGCATCGCCCCCACCCCCATCTCGAACATGTCAAACAGCTCATGTGGGATGTTTATGGACAGTATGATGACTAACACCGCCACTAGAAATATGCTAGACGCATGCCCGAACCCCCATAACAGGCCCGATATGGAGCCCGCTATGCCTGCCGTCCTCCTACTCTGTTTCTCTTCCCCCCTCTGCCCCCGTCTGACGGACGACAGCATTGCGGTTACGTGGTCCGGTTCCAATGCATGATACAGCCCTACCAGCAGCCCGGCTCCCAGCAAAAGCAGGGGGGCCTCTGCATATGGCGCGTGATATGCGCCTGCAAGCAGCCCGTCCAGTACTGTCACGGTATCTCCCCCGAGGACATCCTGCCGTTGCTGTCGCCAAGCAATACTGATGATGCTGATTGTCCCCGACTCGATCCCCGTTTCATATATGATGCGGGCCTGATTGGATCCTGCATCACAACATTTACCGCGTCGCGTCCTGTCCTGTCCGTGATGCTGATCTCAAGGCGCTTGATCATGTCCGGCACGCCGATCATCACCTGGTGGTCAGACAGCATGTCCGGCAGCCCCTCCTCGCTTGCAGACGCACACGAGCCCTGCCGGTCTGCTGCCGCAGACGAGTACGCGCATGCCCCGTACAGCATCATGACGTCGTTGATGTTTATCCTGCGGTTGCCGGCGATCATGTTCTGTATAGAGTCGGCCGCTGCCGCAAGCATCTCCTCGTCGTTTCTGTCAATTATATCGTACCGTCTGGTCAGCGGGCCCATGTCCCTGTCTGCTCCACGCGCGGTTACCTGGATGGTGCACTGCAGCAAGGGACGGCTGCGTGTATTGCGCGTCAACCGCGATCAGGAATCTCCGCCCGTGGGTTTCCAAAGTTGTACGTGTTGCCCGTACCGCGATAGTCCTTCGGCCTGACGGGGCTGCCACCCTCAAGCCCTCTCTTTGTAAGCGAGAGTCCCGCCAGCAGCTCTACTATCAGCCGCTGGCCAAGGCCCGAGGTGATCCCTCCGTTGTACGAGCTGTTGTCGCTGACATCGTACGCCGGCGCGACCTCCACCAGATCCATCGCAAAGCGGTCCGGGTCAAAGGATTTCGAGAGCAGTCTGATCATGCGGATACCCTCCCTGGATGTCAGCCCGTTGGGCTCCGGCTCCCCGGTGCCGGGGGCGTATGCGGGGTCAAACGAGTCGATGTCCCAGCTCAGGTATACCGCGTCCGTCCCGTCGTTTGCGCGGTCCGCAATCTCCTTTGCGATATAGTCTATGCCCATCTCCTCCACGTCGAGCATCGTAAACCATTGAAAGTCCTGGTCGGACATCCACTTGTACAGATCCGGCCCCGGCCAGTATCCGCGCGGTCCCACAAGCGAGTAGTTGCGCCCCCTCATGCAGCCGATCTCCATTATGCGGCGTATGTGGGCCCCGTGGTCGTACTTGTAGCCGGTCAGACCCTGCGGCGCGCAGTCCGCGTGCGTGTCAAAGTGTATCATTCCTATCTGCTTGTACTTTTTTGCAAACGCCCTTACGTTGGCATACGTTATGGAGTGGTCCCCCCCGAGCATGACCGGTATGCCGTCTTGCTCAAGCACCTCCTTTACCTTTACGGTCATCCTCTTGTGTGACTCTATCACGTCACCCGGCGAGACCTGCACGTCGCCGTAGTCCACGGTTCTGAACGTGCCAAATGGGTCGGCCCCGGTCTCTATGTTGAACCGTTCGTACGGCGGGGATGGTATGGTGGACGCGGCGCGCAGGGCCCGCGGGCCATATCTTGCACCCGGCCGTATCGTGGTACCAAAGTCAAATGGCTCTCCTATTATCGCCACGTCGGGGTTTGCATCTACCAGCTCGGTATGGCTTCTGATCCAAGGAAGGTGCAAAAATGTGTTTATTCCCACAAACGGCGCGACGTCGGCCCCCCGGTAATCGTCACCGTAAAATTCCATCCCCATAATAATCAATCAAGTGACGTATTGTAGATTAATAAAGATTCTAAGTAAAGTACGCATACGCGGCGCGGCACCGACAAGGCGCGCCGGATCGTATAATAGTAGACGGCCGTCCGCGCGGCAACATCCAAAGTTATAAGCGCGTGCACCTACCAGTTCGCGCGTGGTATTTGCAGGAAAGGGGCGCGGCGTAAACGAGTGGAGCCACATAAACGAGGGACTCCGGTGCGAGCGGTACGGGCAGCTCTCAAAGGCGGCTTCCCGGTTCGCAAAGGCCTTGAGCATAAACCCGCACAACGGGACCGCCCTGATGCACATTGCGGGTATACACTACCAGACGGGAAGGTACGACGACTCCGAGCGCTGCTATGCAGAGATAGTCGAGTCCGATCCCTCCAACATAGATGCCATACAGGGCCTGGGGCTCGCGCTCGAAAAGCAGCACAAGTACGCGGAGGCACTTGCACACTTTGAGAGGATCCTTACAATAGACGCCACGTATGACGACGCAGTGACATACTCGGCCCTCTGCAGGAGCGGACTCGGGGGTCACGACGAGGCGATTGCGATGCTTGACGGGGTGATATCGAGAAGCGGCGGCAACCACGCGCAGGCCCACTACTGCAGGAGCCGCGTCCTGAGCCGGATGCACAGGGACGCCGAGTCCATATCGGCCCTGGACGATGCAAGGAAGGCCGAGGCCGTGCAGTCTGCCGCCCTGTACGAACAGGGCAAGGCACTGTCACGGCAGAAAAGGCATGAGAAGGCGGTGGAGATGTACACAAGGGCGCTGCGCCTGAACCCGGAGAACACGGACGCGCTCGTGGCAAAGGGCTGGACGCTCGACTATGCAGGGCTTCCCTCAAAGGACGTGATCCCGCTCTATGAAAAGGCCATACAGATCAACCCGCACTGCACCGAGGCCCACCTCAACCTAAGCTTCCTGTATGACCGGACCGGCCTGTACCGCAAGGCAGTCGAGTGCCTTGACAGAATTCTCAAGTACGATCCGAGGAACGTCAGGGCCCTTTACAGCAAGGGGATCGCGCTGCACTCGCTAAAGCAGCATGCCGCGGCCACGTTCTTTTGCGACGCTGCGATACGCGCCGACCCCTCTAACCCCAAGGCCCTGTGCAGCATGGTCTGGATCCTAGAGCACCGCAAGCGGCATACAGAGGCCCTTGAATACTGCGATCTGGCCATCGACGCGGATCCTGGATACGCGTACGCGCATAGTTATCGCGGAAAGCTGCTGTACCTTCTGGAGCGGTACGATGAGGCCCTCCTCTCGTATGAAAAGGCGCTCTCGCTTGATCCCGGCAACCGCACCGCCGAGTACTATCGCGACAAGGTTGTGGAAAAAATCACAAAAGCGCAAAAAGGGGCCGCAAAAGGGAGGAAGGGGGCCCAAGATAATCGATGACTGCCACCATAATTAATGCATAATGCGCGCCCGCGTAATTCACGGCCCGCCGACAAGCAATTCGTACTGTACGCAGGCGACCGGCCCGAGAATATTATGTGTAATTTGCAACAACACGGCAGTGACAAATTTTATAACATACTCCGCCATACCACATGCATGGTTGCGGTAAGCACGCCGGCGGACATAGAGCGCGAGTCCAGGCGCGTCATCACGTCCCTGTACGGCGACGTGATATCCGACTTTAGGGTCAACGAGACGTTTCAGATACCTGAAAAGGGGCCGCGCGTGGCGTGGGACGTGCAGGTGAACTTTATGCGTGACGGGCTAAAGTATACCGTGGACCTTGAGATACAGGAGAGGGACTGCCAGGTTACAAACGCCAGACTGATCGACACCATGACTCCGCTGTGACGGCTCAGGTAGAGAGGATCTCCTTTGCGGTTCTCATCCTTTGCAGGATGTTGTTTACGTACACGTCGGCAAACCTGTCAAAGGTCATATTGCCGTTCCCGGATCCTGCTGCCGCGGCACGGTACGACTCGTACTCCGAGTGAAGCCACTCAAAGTCCGACTCCTGTAGCCGTATGATCCCGTTCTGCGACTCGAACTTTGACTCGAACAGGTTTGCAAGAAAGTAGCTGACAAAGTGCGAGTAGCACTTTATGCGGTATTTTGACGCGTACTCCTCCATGTGTTCCTTGTGGCGGCTGTCGATCCACTCCTTTATGTCGTTGCGTATGGTCAGCGTGTTGTACTTGCCTGAGAGGTCGAGCCTGTGGCCGTGCATCCTTACCGTATACCGTCCCAGCCTCACCTCGTTCATCAGAATTATCAGGGTGCTTGGCAGGAACATTCCCGGATAAAACGTGTCCGTAACGCTTGTGAGGAGCGCCAGTATGCTCGGCTTGAGGCCGATTGTAGAATATCCGCTGCCGGGCATGCAGTGCGTACCGTACTGGCGTTTATATTATTTTATTGTGGTATCTTGTAAGTAGTTCCGCTTAGGCCTTTGCATGTGTATCTCGCTCCATCTCTTCTGGAGGTATGTCTTTTGACGCCCTTGTTACCCTGACGGGTGTCTCTTGTGCAGATGACCTCTCCATCTCTTCTGGGGTTATGTCTTTTGGCGCCTGCTTGCGCACATATGCCTCTGCAGGAGTCTCCCTACCTTCCTTGAGGGACATGTGTGGCAGGTTGTTGTGCCGCCGACTAATCTTGGCATGGGATCCGTCGTGCCTGCAGCGTGGAACGGACTGCCCACATGGTCGCCGGGCCTAGAGTCGCTCACGGTATTGCATGCGGACTCTTCCTCAAACGACTTTAGGTGCCGATCTATCTCAGAATGGAACCGCTCAAGCTTGCCGTTTGTCTGCGGGTGCTTGATGCGCGCCAGGGATTGCCTGATGCCCATCCCTACCAGCTTTTTCTCGTAGTCGCTCTCGCCGCGCCTTGCAGCCTCGCGCTCGTTTGTGTAGAACTGCGAGCCGTGATCCGTGAGTATCCCCGCGGGCCTGCCGTGCTTCTTGACGGCCTCTTCAAGCACCGCAATGGCGTTGTCAGTCGTTCAAGTTGTTTAGTCATTATACGCTGAAAAAACTAACTAGACTACGTCTATCAGTGAATTGAGATTAGGCATAGTCGAGCTGTATACTAGGTCCATTCGAGGAATTTATGTTCCGTTCTTTTTTGTAATTACTAGGCGTGTCCTGCATCTAACAATTGTGGGCATAAGACTCCAATCGATCCGGGCGCATGCCGTCAAAACCTTGCATCGTCGCGCGCCGTCGGTAGTACGCGCCATCGCGGACGCGCGCGGCCAAGCGCGGCTAACGCTTGCATTCATCACACCTGCCGTCACCGCCCCGTGCGGTTCTTCTTGATATCTGATATGATACGCATCACTATCCAGAACGATGCAATGACAATGGTCCCGACTCCAAGCCCCGCCAGAAACGGCATGCTCTGATCTGCGCCGCCCTGCTCCCCGCCGCCCATCTGAGTCAGGGCAAAACCGAATATTATCAGTATGACTGCCGCCGCAAACTGCTTGTCCACAGACGGGATGTGCATTGGTAGATTAAAAGCAGTTCGTGGCGCATGCCGTATGTTCTGGCCGGTTCCGGACAGCATCTGGCATTTCGTAGCATTGAGCCTCTGGCGCGGAATCCTGATGGCATGCCGGGTATTGCACCTTGTAAAATGATTTTACGTGATCCGTCTGCTCCGCCTAGCGCAGAATCCTGATGGCATGCCGGGTATTGCACCAGTAGGAGAGGGGGGAGGAGGGAAGGCGTGGGAGGAAGAAGGATGGAAGGCGTGCCGTGAGCCGCAGCCCTGCCGCCGCTGCCTCTGCGGGCCACCTTTGCAACACTCCTTTCTGCTGGTATCATGGTGACGATTTGGAGCGTGGCTGCCGCGCCTCTGCGGGCCGCCTTTACAGCACTCCTTTCTACAGCCCCGCCCGCCGATTGTTATATTTTTACATATTGCATCTTTTTTTGTATTTATTACGTTTTATACATAAATGTGTATTATACACATGATATTTTATGCGTAATACGTACTTTACAAAAAATTTTCAACATTTAATAGGTCTGCATCCGTAACAGATACATTGGCGGAGATAGACGGCTTTGGGGCCGCGATCATACTGTTTATCCTGCTTACACTGGTAGTCGGCGTCCTGTCGGGCCGGCTCATAAAGCAGAGCGGCAAGCGGCTGATTGTTGCAGGCAAGAGCCTGCCGCTTGCAATGGTCGGGACGATGCTCGCCGCGCAGGCCGTGGACGGCAACTCGTCGCTTGGCAACGTGGCGCTGGTCTTTGAGTTTGGATTCTGGGCCGGAGCCGTCGTGCCCATAGGGCTGGGCGTGTGCCTGTTGATCACGGCCACGTTCTACGCAAAGCCCCTCAACAAGATGTCGATGATAACCCTGCCGGACTTTTACTACAGGAGGTACGGCAACGCGGCAGAGGGCATATCCGGCGTACTCATGATAATTAGCTTTACCGTCCTGGTCGCGGGGAATCTGGCCGCAAGTGGGTTCATACTGGAGATCGTGTTCGGGATTGACTTTTTCTGGGGGATATTATTCTCGGCCCTGGTGGTAGTTGCGTATACCTGCGCAGGCGGCCTGTTTGCGTCAGCGTACACCAACCTGTTCCAGGTGTATCTTGCAATCGCCGCGTTCTGGGTCGGATTCCTGTACTTTGCGGGAGGGTTTGCAGACGCCCCATGGGCTGTCATATACGCGAATGCACCGCCCGAGTTCCTTGACCTGTCGGGGCTGTTTGACATCGGTAACGGGGCACTGATAAACTGGGGCGCCATACTGGCGCTGGGGCTGGGCGACATCATCGCCCTGGACTTTATGGAGCGCGTGTTTGCCTCAAAGGATCCGAGAACTGCACGGCGGGGCGCATACATGGGCGGGGCCCTCACCCTGTTTACCGTCGTGCCCACCAGCATGCTTGGGATCGTGGCGCTCTACTACCTGCCGGGTGACACGGATCCCGGGTTCGCGCTCCCGCTGCTCAGCACCTTACACATGCCCTTTGCGGTGGGCGCGGCCATCCTCATGGGGGTGATCGGCGCATCCATGTCCACTGCCAGTGGGGGCCTGCTGGCCATATCAAGCGTCGTATCGCGCAACCTCGTAACCAGGATAATACGCAGGAGGTGGCTTGGAAAGCCCGGCACAAGCGACCAGAGCCTGCTGTGGATGACGAGAGTCACGCTATTCCCCATGATTGTGGCGGGTACCACGCTTGGATATCTGGTGCCCAACCCTGGGGTCTACCTAGTGCTGGCTTTTGACATCATGTTCGCGGGTGCCTTTGCCCCACTTACTCTGGGGCTGTTCTGGAAGAAGGCAAACATGCCTGCCGCCGTCGCGTCCCTCCTGATAGCGTCGTTCCTGCGGCTGTCGTTCTTCTTTACCATGCCCGAGGAGTGGGCGGGACTGGACACCATGATCCCGCCGGTCGTCTCGTTCGTGGTGTTCATCACCGTGGCCCTTGCGACCCAGAACAGGTATCCGGGAAAGGCCAGGCACGACGTGCGCGATTATGTACCACCCGAGGAGGACGTGATTGCAGGTGAGGATCTAAAGCACTTTAGGGAAGACTTCATGAGCTCGGGGCTTGAGGGAATGCCGCAGGACTCTGGCGGGGAGGACGGCGGCGCAAAAGGGGTCGACAACGTACCCGGCGGCGTGCCAAGCAAAGGAGCCTAAAGCATTTAACCCGTCCGCACCATCGTCGTAATACAGCTAATGAAGTACCCAGACATATTCAATCCCGACCTGTCGCGCATAGGCGTGCAGGAGTCGCAGATGTACAACCTGATTGCCGGCGAGCTCATAACCCGGACGGTAAGGACGGCGCTCGGGCCGCGCGGCATGATGAAGGTGTACGTCGACATACTCGGCGAGGATACCATGACCGTGCACGGGGGCGCGTTTCTGCGCAAGATTGACGTGGACCACCCGGCCGCCAAGGCCGTCGTCGACGCGGTAAACACGGTAGACAACCACGTGGGCGACGGAACCACGACCGCGGCGGTGCTGATCGGGGCCCTGCTCAGGAATGCCAAGGATATGCGCTCCCTGCGCATCCCGACTGCCAGTATCATTGCAGGATACGAGGCGGGGCTGGAGGCCGCGCTGGCGGAACTGGAACGCATAAAGTTCGAGGGCAGTACCTCGGACCGCCGCACCATGTGTGATCTGGCGCGCTGCTGCATCAGGGGCAAGGCGCTCGGGGAGCTCTGCGAGGGGAGCCGCGTCCGGAATGACCGGAGGGATGGCGCCGGAAACGGCACAGGTAATGGCGCCGGAAATGGCGGCATCGTAGACATGTTGGTACGAGCCGCATACTGCACGTCTGACGTGTCCTCCGGGCGCGCCCTCACTGACGATGTCAAGATAGAGGAAAAGCCCGGCAGCGCGGCGCAGACCGAACTGGTAATGGGGACAGTAATCGACAAGCCCGTGGACAGCGGCGCCATGCCCCGCGCCGTGCGCGATGCCCGGATACTGCTTGTAAGCGAGCCGCTTGAGCGCAGCCGCACCAAGACAGAGTCGGAGATTACGGTGGACTCTCCCGGACAGATGAAAGAGTTCCTGCGGCAGGAGTCCGACGACGTGCGCGGCGCGGTGAGCGGGGTGATCGGCAGCGGTGCCAACGTGGTCATATCCCGCAAGGGGATTGACGACGAGGCCCAAGAGCTGCTTGCAAGGAGCGGCATAATCTCCGTGAGACGGGTCAAGCACAACGACATATGGTGGCTTGAAAAGGCGACGGGCGCCGTCACGTGCACGGACATACGCGACATATCAGACGCGGAGATAGGGCATGCGGACTTGGTATGCGAGAGGAACGTGGGCGGGGACAGGATGCTCTTCGTCGAGTCCGGACGTGACGATGCAAAGTCCGTGACGCTCCTCTTGCGGGCAAACTCAAAGAGGTACCTAGACGAGTTTCACCGCACCGCACTCAACGTGCTGCACGTGCTGAGGGATTTCATCGAATGCCCATACTTGGTGTACGGGGCAGGCTCGTGTGAGGCCATTCTCGCGCGGCGGGTCAGGGACGAATCGGACGCGATGGCCGGGAAGGCGCAGGTCGCGGCAGTAAGGTTTGCAGACGCGCTCGAGTCGGTTACGATGGCCCTTGCCGAGAACGTCGGAATTGAGCCGCTGGACGCGCTGCCGCTCCTGCGCTCAAAGGTGTACGGCAACCGCCGGGAATCGCGTGCCGCGACGACCCGCGTTGGTGATAATGCCGACGGGGCCGGTGACAGGGACAACGGCGGCGGTGCCTCTGATTCGTCCTCAGGCTGGTACGGCGTCGACCACACCTCCAGAAGCATATGCGACGTCTCCCTCCTGCCCTACAGCGTCATAGAGCCGTATGCCGTAAAGGCACAGGTCCTCAAGAGCTCCGTCGAGGCCGCATGCGCCGTCCTGAACGTGGATGACGTCTTTGTCAAGGATTTGATCGACAACACGCACTGCCACATAGACGGCACCGTGCACGCCCACAAAGATCCCGGCAGGAACCACAACCACTGGGAGCAGGAGGGCTTGGAACAGCGCCAGATGCACCACTACTATTAGGCTCGGACTCTCGCATTCCTGCCCCGTGTTGTGGGGGAGGAAGAGAAGGATTGAACGGTTACGTGCCTCCCGGCAAATTCATTAACATAACGGTACAGGTGGTCTTCGGACATGTGGTGAAACACGCCATCATATCAGCGCTTCATCATAGACCAGAAGGATTCCAAGCCGTTTGTGTGGGCCTGCCCCCTGACGTACGCGCCCACCGAGTGGTTGCATGATTCGCGGTTAGGCAGTCCCGCGTACGTCCTGTTTTCATCCGTGTATTTCTTGACATCTTTGTTTACGTGCGTGTCAATGAAGTGTCCGAGCCGCGACTTTGTCGTTTCCGGCACGGGCGCGGCCGCAATCTTGTTCGTGTTCCTGTCCTTTACGCCTACCACTGCCGTCTTGGACTTTGTCCCTTTCTTGTCCCTGTGGCGGTTCTTGTCAGAGCCGCCGAAGAACGCTTCGTCAATTTCAACGGAGCCGGTCATGCCGTCCACGCCTGTAAGCTTCCTCCACGATTCCCGAAGGCGGTGTATCATGAACCACGCGGACTTGTGCGTCATGCCCAAATCGCGGTGAATCTTCATGCTTGACACTCCCTTGAGATTCGTGGCAACCAAATATGTGCCTATGGCCCATTTCTGATACGAGATGTGCGACCTTTCCATTACAGTCCCCTTCTTGACCGAGAAGTGCTTGCGGCACTTGTAGCAGTAGTATGGCATGGTGGGGTGTGCGGCTTCCGTAGTGTCCGGATTCTCGCAGTTGGGGCACTTGCGCCCATCCGTCCATATGCGCAATTCAAACCACTTCATGGCAGTGTCGTTGTCGGGAAACATCTTGATGAGATCAATCATCGTGATCCCTTCTCTGTGATACTTGCCGGGCGGGTTACTGATGCTATACTCTGCGCATGGGTGTATTGTAAAGTTTACTTGAGTATATAATCCCCAAATCATGTGCGGATAGGCATGTGCATTCATACCTATCCATATGCCTTTCTTATAAGGATTAGACAGATTCGTGCATGGTGTCTCCTAGGGAGCACTACACTGCGGTGTCAGGTAGAATGAATTTCGAACATCTATCCATTCGGGTCAGCGGTTGGTGGCCGCACCCCACAATCA
>CAZIHR010000132.1:0-9862 GCA_964538885.1 uncultured Nitrosopumilaceae archaeon | reverse complement strand
TAACATGCTAGAACCACCAACTAGTGAACCCGAATCCTCAACTAGTGAACTAGAACCACCAACTAGTGAACTAGAACCACCAACTAGTGAACTAGAACCACCAACTAGTGAACCCGAATCCTCAACTAGTGAACCACCAGAACCTACAGAAAACCGGGAATCGACAACATAGCTGTCAGACCTGCATTGCCATCAACAATATATTGTCTGTGACCTGTTCTTGAAAAATGATCCAGATCCAGTTTCTCGGTGGTGCCAAGAAACTATTTTTGTCGGAAACTCTAACACTCGATAAATCCAATATAACAATTGATGAACTCTTAGCTATACTTGTACAACAAAAACCCACATCTACTCCGTCATTTGACACTGCTAATCTTCTGATTGTGGTAAATGGAGTTGATTCTTCGGCACTTGATGGCAGATCCACCATCCTAACAAATAATGATGCCGTAAGCATAATTCCGATAATTCATGGGGGCTCCTCAAACCAGCTCAGATTGACCATTCATAAAAAACATGTCCAGGTAATCCTCATTCCAAGTAAACAATCGTATAATGTCGACCTGCTTGATCAGCTACGAAAAAACTTTCCACGTATCAAGCTTCAGGCCGTTTCATCTAAATTCATTCTTGACAGATACCATCTAGAACGAATAGTTTCACTGTCAATCCAGTATGAAAAAAGTAATATGCTTTTGTCAAACTCGTTTGAGACTGACCTTTTGATGCGATTTGCCATATCTGGCCAAATCTCCGATGCAATAGAAACTGTAGGAATCAAACACGGCCGTGATTTTTTCTTGATTGCATTAGGAAGTAAAAAAGATCTAGATAGACTCTGCGCAACCATACCCTGTAGCGTGCCTATATTTGCCAAAGGCAACTCCGCATTCTTGAGACGACACTTTCATCTGACTCAGAAACAGCTAAACTCAGCTTACTCTGAGAATCCATTAGCAGACATCCTAGTTGAAAAGGCCGCCACGCTATTCAGATAGGCTCCTTTTTGCCTTCTCAACGCTGAGGACGTCGTTACCACGAATAACTGCAATCCCTGTTTTGTTCTCTAAAATCTCTATAAGAATTGTCTTGTCGGGTCTTTCAAGCGAGACCTCATTGGGAATGTCATTGGCAATATCTTCTATCCACTCCCTACTAGATATACTAGAGTTTCTTTTTTCTATTA
The DNA here is from genome assembly GCA_964538885.1 of uncultured Nitrosopumilaceae archaeon. Taxonomy (GTDB): domain Archaea; phylum Thermoproteota; class Nitrososphaeria; order Nitrososphaerales; family Nitrosopumilaceae; genus JAPOPJ01. The sequence continues at coordinate 8,673 of CAZIHR010000132.1, read as the reverse complement.
CAATCTTGTATGTGTCCTTGTTCAGAATATCTTTCCTGATTTCTTCTATGCCTTTTTTGACATCCTCTAGCCTCGTCTCAGTGGTAATCTGGATTGGGATCATTCTGAGGCAGTATCGTATGTGCCATGGTTCTTCTAGTAGTTGTTCTCCAGTTTTTTTGATTACTTCAAATGGATCAAGCTTTGTTTTTACTGTCAGTATTCCTGACAAATCAGTCTTGGAAATCTCTGCTTCTGCATCGCCCAGTTCATCCAGTATACCACCAATCTCCTTCATCGCGTCAGGCTCCACTCTCCTTGCACAGGTAATAATTAGATTCAAAGTATATCCAAAATCTCCTCTTTTTTTATCTTGCCTGCTCTGTGGATCATAATCTTTTCTCCTACAGTCTCAACGATTGTTGATTCCATGCCGCCAGATATTGTTCCTCCATCTAACAGCAAGTTATAATCACTCATGTCTTTTTCACACTCATCTGGATTTGTAGTGGATCCAGTTCCTGAGATGTTCGCGCTTGTTCCTATCATATACCTGCAATGGCTTAGTAGATCCAATACACATTTGTGGTTCGGTGATCTGACTGCAATCTTTTTGCTTGTACCAAGTGTTTCTTTCAGTCTTTGATCCCTGATCTTTAATAGTATGGTAAGTGGACCCGGCCACATCCTATCGACAATCTTTTCTGTGGTGCTATCAAATTCTGCTATTTTTGCTGCAACATTCTTGGAGTGTACTAATATCGGCAATGGCTTTGTCCGTTCTCTGTTTTTGATCCTGTAAATCTTATCCACTGCATTTTTATCAAACGGATCACATCCTATTCCATATACCGTATCTGTGGGAAAGATAACTATTCCACCCTCTGATAGTATTTTTGTGGCCTTTCTTATACCATCAAAATCACACTTGACTCTCACTGTGAACATTCTTACACGATCTCTAATTATTCATTCCTTTTGACATGTTTTTATCGATCGTCTCTTTCTATGTGTATATGCAGATCTCGTCTAATTTTGAGGATTCTGATTTTGAAGATACTGGATTTGAGGACGACTTTGATGATGAACTGAATGATTTGGATGATGTTGAGGACTAAATTGCCAGCCCAAAACTATCAGCAAATTTAGTGAACGTATAGTATGCCTGTAGAAACTCCCGTCCGGACTGACTGATTTTGTATTTGTTGGATCCTCGCGATTCGGTCTGCTCTAATAGCCCCTGCGAGATGAGCAACTTCAAAATTCGTGAAATTCTCACATGAGATATGTTTGCCTTTCTGATTAGGTGTGTTATGGTGACTCCCTCTTCACCCTGTAGGTTATCCCTAGTGGTGTATAGTATGTCCCCTATTATCTTCATGTGCGTTCTGTGCCCTGTCATGTTTTTACTGTGATATTTACATGTATTTTATATGATAATTTGATGCTGTTTGGTAATATACTAAAAAGATAAAAGAAATTGACAAATTACCACTACCTGACAGTTATGCCTGCATTTTATCAGATGTTGCTATCAAATCGCATTCTAGTTAGCGGAATCTTGCTGACTGGAATGAACAGAGCAAGTAGCCCCCCTATCTTGATTGCGATTGACAGGTAGTATAGTGTCTGCACTGGAAAGACAACAGAGTACCACCCCAAAAACTCGCCTAGAGCAAGAAGTGCCAATCCTACAGCTACTGATATGGCACCCTTGTTCTTGTTGTCAAAATACGATAGAATAGTCTCAATGGCACCATATGCTAGCAGAATAAATGATACGGATCTGAAGACGTGCTCTATCTGTACGGATGAGACCAAAAACAGGGGTAGAACTCCTACCCCTCTGAAATATCTTGACTTTGGCATGAATGACTTTATGCTGTGCGACAGAGCTATGAAGAAATAACCTACAGTTTGTATTCCTATGCCTGTTGTCTGTATCCATTTTTCTATATTGCCTGACTTTATCACTAGATCCTCCACCATGTATCCGATCCATATCACGCAAAAGCCTACACTGATCAAAAAAAACGCGATCGTCAATCTAAATAATGTAGGACTATCGGTATTTCTGAATCCAATTAGCGACATGATTCCTATTCCCAATCCCACCAGAAATCCGATCAGGTTGAGTATATTCTCAAACAGAAATTCCAATAGAGCTAGGAACCACTGCTACCTAATTACTTTAACCTAGAAACTGATTGTGCGTTCTAGTCCCATTCATCTGCGGATCCCTGCGATTTGCCTTCTGTACTTCCAGAATAGTCTCCTAGTATGTCAGAGTATCTTGCCTCGTTGTGCGCAACAAACTTGACGTACTCCCCGTAACTCATATCCAAATCACATTTTTCACATCTTACACATGAGAAATCCATGGACAATTCTGCACCTCCGTCACATTTTGGGCATTTGATCTTCATGTATAGTTTTTCTGCTTGATAACTATTATTGGTTTACATTGTAATGGTGTTTTCACAATAGTCGTGTATTATTCCACTTCGTGAGGGAAAGAAGAACGAATTTTTGGTGATGGATAGTTGTAAAACAGATAGTAAAAGAAGAGATAAAAAGAGTTTATGTCTTGAAATTGTTGTGAGTAACACATGCACCAAATGCAAGACATCTATTCCTGATAGTGAAGATCTAGATATCGTGGCAGAAAAATATCCTACCTGTAACAAGTGCTGGGCTGAATGGAAGGAATACAGAGTAATAGTCATGAATGAAATGAGACTGGACATGTCCATGTTAGATCACCGGAAACTGTTAAAAAAACATGAAAAAATATTCGTCGGAGTCATGTCTCCTGAGGGGGAAATAATTGACTACTCTAACGAGGACAATAGAACACCTGACAAGGTCCCAGAATCCTAAACATCTAGTTGTTTTTTTGCATTGTCCGGTATTACTGCTAAGATGGTTCTTCTCTCCTGTTCTGGTAGAGCACCGATAATCGTCTTTATAGATTGAGAAATAACATCTCTTTGATTATTATCTAGTGTTAAAAACACTTCAAGCATGCCATCTAGATGAAATCTGATCAGTTTTTGTGGGGATTTAGATACATGATGAACATATGAGTCAAAGAGTTCATATCTATACTTTTGAGGAAATGTTGCCATCACTTCTAGCCACGTTCTGAGTAGCTTTGCAAAGTTGGGAAATGGGACTGTAGGTCCTGCGTTCAGAGCATTCATAATGATTTCGGTCTTTTCGGATTCGGACATTGCAAAAAATTCTTCCATCCGTTTAGTTAGAATCGGTTTTCGTAAAAAGTCTGGCAGGCTTGCTAGATTTATTATGATGTTTCCTGCATGATTTGGTTCTGCCACAGATCCACTATGGCATATTTTAAGATATTAAACTCTGTGTATTACATGAGGTGTAAAGAACAATTCGTGTATCACTTTGAGTTCATCATTCATTTTTCCCATAAAGAATCATTATAGTTGCAGCCAGTGATGAGACGATAACCAAAACGTGTGCAAAACCAACATTTCCAAAGGTGTTATCAATTCCAGATTCTTCGATTCCTTCTATAGTGCCGCTCCAAGTGCCCACGCCATCGTCCGTGTTATTTATTACCAAAACCAGAATAGCCAATACCACATATGATATCACAAGAGTAGTGCAGGCTGTAATGATGGAATGATTATTTGCAAAATTTACCATCTTTTTTTGCAGTGTGAAAGCAGAGAATCCAGCTACGACCCCCACAGGGATTCCAGATATCGGTCCCAGAACATGGAGGAACGGTATTGTGAGTGACGCGCCAGTAATTATACTCAACAAGCTGCCTGCAGGCCTGAGATTTTTAGACACCGCCGAAAGAATCAACCATGCCACTAGGGAAAAGAAGACTGCCAACGCCATGACAATTATTGCACTAGTGCTTATTCTATCAACCTGAATTCCACCAAAGTCAAAATCTAATGTATCAAGCAAGGGTATCGACAAGAGAAATGCTGCAATTACTGTCAAAAGACAAGTTCTCATATTACCAAATTTACGTTTCAATGAATTTATCTAACAGACCGTGAATATTCACTTTTTTAATCATAGTATTTACAAATTTACCGTCTACATCTAGTTTTTCTGGGTATGTACATTTCTATCTGAGCCGACAGGCATTTGGCCGAGTCATCTTTCTGAAAACACTGATAACTTCTAGTAATTATATCATACTACGGAGGATCTTGCTTGGGCGACATAAAAGAGACACTGCTTCGCATATCTGGACTGTACATAATTTATTCACGACGTCTTGAGGGCCAGATCAAACATGGCGACATACCAAATCACATTGCATTGATTCTTGATGGTAACAGGAGGTGGGCAAGAAAACATTCGGATATATCTGAACAGGGTCACTGGCGAGGTGCAAATACTGTTGAAAAACTTCTTGATTGGTGTGAGGAATTTGACATAAAGATAATTACACTGTATGCTCTGTCTGCTGAGAACATGTTAAGAGGCAACGAGGAGATCAAAGATCTGTATGAGCTGATTCTAGACAAACTAGAAAAACTGTACAACGATCCGAGAATCCACAGAAACAAGATGAGGGTCAAGGGAATAGGCAGAGTAGAGTTACTACCAGAAGCACTTAGAGAGGCATTAAAGAAGCTTGATGAAGCCACAAGAGAGTATGACGAACATTTTTTGAACATCGCACTTGCTTATGGGGGACAAAACGAGCTAGTGGACGCGGTCAAAAAAATAGGCGAGAAGATAAAAAAAGGCTCATTGCGGGTAGAAGATGTGAACAAGAATGTCATTGAGGCCAATCTATACACATCACATCTACCGCAAGCATCGCCAGATATGGTGCTGAGGACATCGGGGGAGAAGAGATTGAGCGGATTTCTGATGTGGCAAAGTGCATACAGTGAGTTGGTGTTCATAGATATATTCTGGCCCGAATTTCGAAAGATTGACTTGATGAGAGCAATCAGAACATTCCAGAAGAGAAAGCGCAAAATGGGGAGATGATTCACGTGGATGATATCACGTCAGCTGGAGTCGTAATATTTAGAACCGTAAAGAACAAGCCAGTATTTTTACTACTTCATTATCCGACAGGTCACTGGGACTTTGTAAAGGGCAAGATAGAACATGGGGAGTCGATGCGTCAAACTGCTATACGAGAGGCACATGAAGAGACTGGAATATCTGATATAATATTTGTGAGGAATTTCAGGGAAAAAGTAAGGTATAGCTTTCAGCATAAGGGAAGTATCGTAAACAAAAAGGTCATCTTCTTTCTTGGACGTACTAAAAGCCGTAATATTGTGATCTCTGATGAGCACTTGGACTATGTGTGGATGGACTATAAGAAAGCAATGAACAGGCTCACTTTTATCAATGCAAAGAGAATTCTCTCAAAGTCAAGGTACCGGCTTGCCAAGACTCTGAAGATGCAGCCTTCTTGACTCGAATTCTGGATCTGCCGAATTAAGAATAGTCCTTCCCACTATAAGATAGTCAGAACCAGAATCTAGTGTCCCTTGCACATCTCCTCCCTGTGTGCCTACGCCGGGAGAAAAAATGCGCGGTCTGTCAGACTTTTGAGCACATTCTTGAATGATTTTAGGAAAAGTGGCACCCACTATAATGCCGTCCACCTTACAGGAAACGGCCCACTCTAAAAAAATCTGGTAGAGTAACTGCCTCTCATCAGACATGACTCCCATCTCGTATGAAGTCATGGCCTCTGGAGCACTCATGTGGCAAAGGCTGATGACTCCTTTGTTGTTTTTGTGAGCAGATACTGTAAGATTTCTCATGCTCTCTGGTCCCATAACTGGATTTACTATAACTGCATCAAATCCCATATCCCAGAGATGTTCTGTAGTCACGTCATTGGTGTTTCCTATATCATTCAGCTTTATGTCTGCAATAGTCTCTAGTGCGTATGAATGGGCGACATCATTAATCTTGGCGATCTCTCTGTGTCCCAGTGGCAAGAGCAGATGAAAGTTCAGCTTTATCCCACACAGAAACGGATTTAACATATTGATGTTTCGGAGTGTCTTCTCGGTGAGATCTTTTATGTTATGATTATAGTCATTGGCAAGTATTATTCTGCCGTTCTTTTCGGAGATCCTAGACAGCCTAGTTAGAAAGGTGTCCATAGTCCACTAGTGGGTGAGTGTCTTTCAGTTTTATGATCTTTGTATATGAATAGCCATGCTCAAATGGGCCATCAACAAAGGATGGTTCTATCCTGCTGTTGGCAGATGATTTTAGAAATGGTTTTTCTGGTTCTCTGTCCCTCACTACATGGCAAAAGTATGACTGTCCTTCATCGTTGAAGTTCATAAATACACCTAGGAGCCACTTGTCATCTTTGGGAAACAGGAACAGGGGAAACGGGGCTTCTTCGAATCCCCATGTAAGCTTTGCAAGACTGGACAGGTCTTCTAACTCTAGTGACTGGTACCTGTCAAGTGTACCATTGCCTGGCTTTAGTGTGGAAGGAAGTGATTTGATACGGACTATTGGGGAGTATAGCTTGCTTGAATCAGATGTAGAGTTGACTATGGTTGATTCTTCCTTGCCTTCTCGTACTCCATAGCACAAATAGTCTCCGTGGTTTTCTAAGGTGGTATAGTATACGATGGGTTTCTCTTTGAGTATGTCCATTTGTACGGCTAGAACTTTTTGTCCGTCGTGTTCATGTAGAAAAGATACGCGCGGTGCACGCTCAAGTGCACAGACTAGCCTTGAAAATTCCAATGTAGAGGAGACTTGGATATAACGAGGTAATTTGTCCACAGGAGTAGATATAATCTATTCAAATTAAACTTATCCTAGGATTGTATCGTCAGACTCGGATTTTTTAGCTTCTTCTGTCGATGATATCTGTGGTGGCTGGACCTGTACCAATAATTGCTACATGTGTGTCAAGCTCCGCCTCAATTTTTTGTATGAATGACTGTGCGTCTGTTGCAAGATCATTGTAAGATGTCTTTCCTGCACAGGCTGGAAAGAGCACATCAAGCTTTGTGACTGCCACTTGAGTTGCACCGTTGAGCATGACTGCACGTCTAGCAAGTTCAAAATCAAAGTCTGCAGCACGTCTTTGCCTCCCGGTGACTGTGCCAAACTCCGACCAACCTCGACGTTGTGCCTCCTCAAGAGGTAGTTCCTTGTCTAGTGGTCCGGTGCCCACACGTGTCACATATGATTTGAAGACGATCATCACATCATCTACTCTTTTGGGTCCCAGTCCCACATCTGCACATATTCCAGATGCGGTGACATCCTTTGAGGTCACAAACGGGTATGTGCCGTGCCACAGTGAGAGAAATGTACCTTGTGTGCCTTCAACGAGGATGTTCTCGCCAGAATCTAGCACACTATTTATCTCAGCAGGTACATCTGTCACCAGAGGTAAGAGAGATTCTATATCTTTTGCAAGTTTGAGGGTTCTCATGGCTCTCGCTGCATTTGCTGACCCTGTTCCAGATCCCGTACTGCCTATCTTGTCTTTGAGGTCACCTTGAGAGTCTCCTGATATGTGATCCTGCTCGATAATGCCGCAATGTTTGTCTACAAAGGAGCGATCTTCTGCACCAAACTCTTTGATCTCTTTTAGTAGAATTTCTGGATTGATTACTACGCCTGGTCCGATCATCACCTTTGCATTTCTATTTAAAAATCCGCTCGGGAGCATACGTACTTTATAGATTTTTTTGCCATCTTGTATGGTGTGGCCAGCATTAGGACCAGCTCCTCCGCGGACTATAATCTTTGGATTGTCTTTGATTGCCAAATATGAGATTATCTTCCCTTTGCCCTCATCGCCAAAGAACCCTCCAACTACCACGGTGGATGTCATGATGATGAGATCTGTGTCTCCGTTTATTTAAGCTAAAGCCACAAAATGTTCTCTTGTTTTATTATAGAAGCGATCCCCAATTACACACCGTGTCTATACTGACATGTCATTCAACTGATCTAGGCTGTCTTCCACAAAATTCTGTTATTGACCAACCCACACACAATATCATTAATTGTGTCATACATTTTGAGTGGATTCCCATATATCTTGCATAATTTGACATCTCTTGACTTTTCATATGGTATGTTTCACATAGATTCGTATTTTTGAATGTAATTTGTATTACTTTTGTTCTGCTGTGAGCGTTTGCCCCTTCTTCTTGAATGGTGTAAGCATCCTGATACCGGGTACATCTATTATACCTTGATTATCCCCTATCTGCATAGATTGTAACTTGATGTGTTGTCCCATCACTGGTCCGCACATCTAGGAATTGTGGATGTTTCATCTTGTATATCTTGACATCATGGATACTATCTGGCGTACGTCTTGTGCTGTGTATGATAAGTCTGTGTATATCTGTGGTGTATTGGACCTTGGCGGTGTGTCGCTTTGCTTTACCAGAATAATGTGACTTTTGCATATCTTTTCGTTTTGGTCTCTGTATCTATTATACTGAGGCATCTGTGAGTAGACGCAATCCCGGCATAATCTTGTCAAGTTCCTCAACTGTATGGAATCTCTTTGTTCTGTTGTGGATCTTGGCAGGTATTGGTATACACTTTTTGAGGAGTGGTACCATGTGATTAATTATACGCGATACTATTGCTGGTATCGTACCGAATACAAATGCCACGAGTCTCTGTGAGGAGTATGTCCTAAAGTAAAATAGTGTAAGCAGT
>CAZIHR010000131.1:0-16473 GCA_964538885.1 uncultured Nitrosopumilaceae archaeon | reverse complement strand
TACCGGTACCAGATGGTTGGAAAAATAGAGGGTTTAAGTTTGATCGGATAACATATGGGAATGGAAATGTGCAGATACGATACTCTTTCGGGTTTGAAAGGGGTAAGTTCGTTCAATGAGTGAGATTTCTAGATCTGCATTGGATGTGGCAAACCACTTTGTAGAATACAGTGGTTACACCAAGACACCTCTACAGATACAAAAGATTATCAAAAAATCCTGCACTGTTCCAGTCCCTCTTGGGTATTTCTGTCGAGGAATGTAGTGCAATAGTGGAAAAAATAGAGAAAATATATCCAAAAGTAGAGAAGAAACGCCTCTCAAGAAAAAATAGAAAACGCGCCATCGGTGCAGGATATAGATTCTCACTCAATATCAGTGATCGCGTGCCGCTTACACTTTTACTTTAGGACATACTCCTCACAGAGACTCGTGGCATTTGTATTCAGTACGATACCAGCAATAGTATCGCATATAATTAATCACATGATACCACTCCTCAAAAAGTGTATACCAATACCTGCCATGATCCACAACAGAACAAAGAGATTCCATACAGTTGAATAACTAGACAAGATTATGCCTGGATTGCGTCTACTCACAGATGCCTCAGTATAATAGATACAGAAACCAAAACGAAAAGATATGCAAAAGTCACATTATTCTGGTAAAGCAAAGCGACACACCGCCAAGGTCCAATACACCACAAATATCAACGGACTTGTCATGATATAATACAAGACATACGCCAGGAAGCATACATGATGTCAAGATATACAAGATGAAACATCCACAATTCCTAGATGTGCAGACCAGTGATGGGATAACACCTCAAGTTACAATCTATGCAGATAGGGGATATCAAGGTATACTGGATGTACCCGGTACCATGATGCTTACACCATTCAAGAAGGAAAAGGGGCAAAAGATCACCGCAGAACAAAAGGAATACAACAAGATACATTCAAAGATACGAATCTATGTGGAGCATACCATACGAAAAGTCAAGAGATGGCGAATTATGCGAGATGTATATAGGAATCCACTCAAAATGTATGGCACAATTAATGATATTGTGTGAGGGTTGGTCAATAACAGAATTTTGTGGAAGACAGCCTAGTTAGAAATTCAGTTGAATGACATGTCAGGATAGACACGGCGTGTAATTGGGGATCGCTCCTATCGATCATCATTATCTCTAAAGTGTGGTGCATCATTTGATTCTTTGATTTTCTGTTGCAGATCCGCAAGCGTATCATCAAGCAGGTCTTTGGAAGTTCTTGTGAGCGCGTACAGCATCTCTAGATTTGATATTGTGCGGTCTAGAATCTCCAACGTGTGAGGAAGTTTGATCGGCATGGCGGATTGGTGTCCTGTCTTGCCAAGCTCTGTACTTTATAATGCATCTTCGCGTGCAAGTTGTTCTTTGAGCTTTGAGTTAGCTCGTTCAAGCTTTGCTGTCTTGGCCCTGAGCTGTTTTCCCCCGTTTTCACACCGTGTTTACCATATTTGGCAATGGATTTTTTGATCGCGTTTTTTGTTTGGTTGTTGGAAAAATTATGGCCCGATATCGCGATTATGCATAAGCTCTTTTAACGATTCACATCATGGAGAAATATTGTTGGCGTACTTGCCGCCGTACACGCCTGAGTTGAATCCATGTGAGGGAGAATGGAGACTGTTGCGGAATGGAACCGCAAACATGTTGTACAGGTCAGTAGCTGTAATGAATTCGGGAGATGCTGAGTCGCGGCGAGGTCAAAGTGGCTAAGATGAGCGATTATACATCGTAGTCACTACGTAATTGGTCTTTATCGTATTTGTACCTGGCGTATTTTGTGCCGGATGGCAGCTGCGCTGTAGTGGCACCTGCATAGCATTACCTCCTTGGCAGTGGCTGCACGGCAATGTCTGTACGGCATCTACGTTGCCGGTTTGCTGCATCTCTGCCTTGTCCATCTTTTGTGCGCTGCCATGCACTGCCGTTGTCGCACCATGCTCCGTTGTACCTGCACTGGCATCCTGCGTCTTGTGCAGTATGAGCTCTCTCTTGGTGTCGGGATGTTTTATCTTCATCTCCTTGTTTTTGAATCCCGTCTCTTTGCCGCCCCGGTCTGTCCGCGTCCTGTGTCCGGGGGTATCTGTCCCGGTACCTTGATCCACGCCAGTCATCCCAAGATCTGAGAATGGGTCCGAAGGGCCTCGGTACAGCATCTGGAACGAGCTCATACACGCAATGACGGCAGAAAGCGAATTGGGACGCCTACAATATCCCTGCCCTCTTTTTTCTCTATAGTAGGAGTAACAGACCCGTACACGGGCATTCCTCCTATCCGCACAAGAATCTCTGGTCTGTCAAGGACGTCGTTTGACTAGCAGTACATTGGCAACAGGCATGCAAACATGGGACAACAGCGGCCATGTCCACCTGTCGTCTGAATACTCTCGCACAGCTTTGTCTAAGAATGGTGAAGACTCACCAGAAGACCGGCCGGTTGAATCTTTAAAAATGGCCTAGAGGTACACAATGACATGAAGGATCAGAGTAGAACCAGCGCATTCACGCACAACAGACATCCACGGCAGGAGTGATGACGATGGACAATCCATCCGTACCAGATCCTGCTTGGCGATCAGGAACAATGTCGGCCCTATCGCAGGTGAGCGAACCTAGTCTTGGCCGTGAGCCGGCCACCAAGCTACGCGAGTTGTTTCGCAACGTGGACGAAGAAGTGTTTGAAGATGGGATGACAAGCAATTTCAGTACCGCGCTGCACGGCATCATTTCAGAATATGGGACCGTTGCAATAGAGCAGCTCGGGAAGATGACGCTTGCGCGTGACGCTCCCGTGGACGTCGCCGAAGAGGCGCTGAGACAGATAGGGCACATAAAGGATGAGGCCACCCATGACGCAAGACTGTCACTGCTTGAGCGCGCGCTAGAGTCACCCGAGCTGCGCATACGCGACGGGGGTGCAATCGGCATCGATTACATGGAGGATCCGAGGGCGGTGGCAAGCCTCGAGCGCGCGCTTGAGCGCGAGACATATGGATGGCTCGGCCAATACATCCAGGACGTGATAACCCGCCTGAGAATGCGCAATGAGGTTTCTGAGGATCATTAGACGCGGCAGGTGGCAAAAGCGCCCAGAACCAGACTGGCCTAAAGACAGCGGACTGCCTTCTGACGCTCTCGGCGACATGCAGACAAGCAGATGCCGCCTGTCAGTCTACGCGGTCACAGACGCGATAGATGGGCAGCGAGTGGCAGCGGCCATGGCAGCCACCCGCGAAGGGATCTCGAACATAGACTATGCGATATTTGAAGACTCTGAGCTGGAATCGCTTGGCATCTCTGTGCAGCCTACCCCGGGCGATACCCCAGATGATGGCGTCAATGGATTGCATTACGATCTTGGAAACCTGACTACAAAACGGCTGGCCCAGCTTGCCGAGATCGTCTCTGTAGGAGATATTGGGCGCATGGCATGGTCCGATGTCAGGACACTACTGGTTGACGAGATAAGAGCAGGACTGGTGGATGCAGCAAGGGTCAGACCCAAAATAGGGTGAGGGTTCCTGTCGCCTGACACATGGCTTGGATCCGATGATGAACTGCACACTCAAAGGCCACACATCTCGGATTCTGTGGCGCGGCCGGCGGCGACTGCATGTCATTGGAGGCCGTGCTGTCGGCAGCAAGTATCAGAGTTGTTGGTGGGGGGGCCGCTAGAAAGAGACCGATCGTCAATGCACACTTTAACAACGAGAGGCAGGCCAAGGCATGACCGACAAAAGAACCAGATTCGCCCGGACGAAAAAGTCCGCATAGTCCTCCAGACGTTCAACCCAGAGACCAGCGTGGTGGAGATGTGCCGCCAGCACAACTTGGCTCCGCGGACCATATGCGCCTGGAAGGAAAAGTTCCTTGAAGGCGGGCGCAGTTCGTTTGAAGGAGCCGATGCGGCAGGCGGGAGCGGCGGCACAACAGGGAGATGTCAGACCTCGAGAGGATCATAGGGGGTACGTCGTGGCTGGCTCACTTTGACGTCGAGATGAGGCGGAGGATCAAGGTCAGAAACGTGAACCAGACCCCGACGCTGCAGAACGAGCGCGTCCCGGACGCATCGGAGATTGCAGAGGTCTTTGCAAGGGCGCCGCTACGGACCGCAGCGATGATCTCGCTGATGTCAAAGTCAGGCGTGCGTCCAAAAGTGATGGGAAACTACGACGGCACCGATGGGTTGCGGATGCGAGATCTGCCAGACGTCGTGATACACCAGGGCATGGCAAAGTGCATCCGGATGCCGTGCCAGATTGTGGTGAGAGCAGAGCTCTCAAAGACCAGGCACCAGTACTTTACGTTCCTGACCGCATCCGGTACGACAAAGCTGCTTGCATACCTGAACGACAGGTTGGCGTGCGGCGAGCCGCTGCACGGCGACTCGGCCGTGATAGCGCCGGATCACAGACATGCACAGACATGCACAGCATCGCACAAGACACGCACTCAAGACGTTTATCTCGACGCTGCAGATAGGCAAGGAGATCCGCAAGACGTTCCGCCCCAGATTCCAGTGGAGGCCCTACGTACTGCGGGCCTACTTTGACACGCAGCTGCTGATTGCCGAGTCCAAGGGCAGGATTGCACACGACTTTCGCGTCTTCTTCATGGGACACAAGGGTTCGATGGAGGCAAGATACACCACCAACAAGGGAATGCTGCCGGAGATGCTGACCCGGGAGATGCGCGAGGCCTTTGTGAGATCCGAAGAGTTTTTGGACTTGGAGGATCACATGACGCATGAAAGACACGACATGATGCAGAACCACAAGCAGGAGCTGCAGGATGCAATACAGAGCGCGACGCCAGAGCAGCTGGACCTGATGCTAGAGGCACTAAGAAAGGGTGCCGGCAATATACAGGGCCCGGCTTGCCACCAGGACAGCAGCAGACTGTTGCAGACGCCGATGCCGCAGAGCGCCTGATCGTACAGCACGGCTGGCTGTACGCAGGCACATTACCAAACGGCAAGGTGGTGCTGCAGCGCCAACGACAACCACCATCACCATAACCACCGCATCAACGACAGCAGCCGCGGCCAAAAAAGAGCTCGTTCCAAGTGTAGGAGTGGGCCCGAAGGGCTTCGATCCCCTGGCTCACCGGTTATGAGCCGGTTACTCTACCAAGCTGAGTTACGGGCCCCAAACAAATGGGACTTGTCTCAGGTATAAAACGTTATGAGGCTAGCAGTACGTCTCATAGCAGCCATCAAGCAACGTGTTTTGTGCACTGATGGACTTGTCAGCAACACATATGAGGTTTTGTGAATCTGCTTGTTGCATCTCCAATATGTTTCTCCAAGATGCCGCATGTCTGATGTCAGCTTCTGTATGCATTTTAAAATATGCTGTGGCATCATTTGAAGTCACGCCATAAAACTCTTCCAGGCCATCAAGCTTAGTTTGACTAACCCGTGGAATCTCCTTTTCAAATGCATACATTGCACATGACCCTCCATCATATGTATTCATGAGTTCAGATAATTCAAAGACCGCCTTGCAGGTCTTGTCCAAGCCGTCGTATGTTGCAAGTTCGGATTCAGATACTCCTAGTTCTTCTGCAAACCGTATCCAGTATTTTATATGATCATATTCTTCCTGCTGATTTGCAACAAGGTCACCCACCACATCCTGTGGCGCCTTTTCTATGATCTTGCTCATAAACGACGGAACGGCCTTGACTAGCTGAAAGTATTCCTTGGAATAACCAGCCAGAGACTCTTTTGTCAGCTCTCCATCTGACCACATCTCATAAAACGGGTGCCGAAGCAGGCTTCGTTCCTCAATCATCTCATCTATACGCCTTATCAAATTGTCCATACAAATACCGCAATATGGCCAATAAAAAAATCTTTGGAGTTACAAAAGATTTTATGGTCAGGACGAACCGTCCAAGCAGGCTCCTGTGGTGTAGACCGGTCAAGCATACTGCCCTTTCAAGGCAGTGATCTCGGGTTCAAATCCCGACGGGAGCACACATTGTGACATATCTAAAAATGATACACACAACAATGCATTACCACCTGTAAAACGATTATCAAGGTTTAATTAGTAATTAGCAAGATTTGGTTATTGGGCAGTCTTGGACAGGAAAAACATAGAGACAAATCCTCTGCTAGAAACCCATGGAGATTATGTAGAAAAGATCAACCATGCTCTGAATAGAGAGCTTTCACTATATTCAGAATCAGAATTCATTGAACCACTAAAGTACTCTCTTGAGGGCGGCAAGAGGATCAGACCAATCATCCTAGTTCTGGCTGCAGAAAGCGTCGGTACTGCAGATGACAACACATTTGCGGCATCATGTGCAGTTGAATTCTTGCACATGGAGTCAATCATACATGATGATATAATAGATAATGAGACAGTAAGGAGACAAAAGGATCCGTTCCACATCAAATACGGATACAACACCAGTGTCCTGACAGGAGATTTTGTACTGGGGCTCATACTTGCGGTATGCTCAAGGCTTGACAATCCTCGAATCACAAAAGACTTGGCAACCACGGCAATGTTGATGAGTGAAGGCGAGATGATCGAGAGCAGACTAGAGGCAAGTGAAGATGTCACATTTGATGACTATCTCAAGGTAATAGAATACAAGACTGCCACAGCATTTGAGGTAGCAGCAAGAACTGGTGCCATCATGGGCGGAGGCACAGAAGAACAGATAGAGGCACTTACCGAATACGGCAAAAACATAGGTATCGCATATCAGATAAAAGATGACCTGCTGGACTGGAAGAATGAAGACAAGCTGTTCAACCTACTGATAAAGAAGAGCTCAGATCCAAGAGATGTCTTCAACAAGATGGAGGAACTACTAAAAGAATACTCAGGGAAAGCAAAAACAAGTCTAAGAAGAATTGCAGATAATGACTCAAAATCCAACCTGTACGATCTGATAAGAGTAACTTCGTTTAAGGCATAAATTCCTGGCCAATTACAGGAGAAGCATACTCTACAAACTGTATAATGGGATCTGGATAAACACCAAGCCCAACCATAAATAATATAGAAAATATCATCACTGCCACAACCGACTTGGGTTCTGAGATACGCCTTTCACGCTCGCCATCAAAGTACATCCTCCTTATAATCCAACCATAGTAAGCCAAAGACAATGCGCTATTTAGGACTCCGGCTATTGCAAGCCACGGTGCCCACCATACAGCACCCGTAGCATCAAGTGCTCCACCAAACAACATAAGCTTGCTCCAGAATCCATTGAGTGGTGGGACACCTGCAAGTGCAAGCAGCGACACAACCAATCCCAGTGATGTGATGGGCATTCTCCGGCCCAGTCCCTTGAGCTTGTCAAGATGTGTTACAGCCAATGCCGTCACCAAGCCACCTACTGCCACAAATGCCGCGCCCTTCATAACAGCATGATTAAATATGTGGTACATAGATCCCTGCACCCCCATAGATGAGAATGGAGCCACGGCAAGACCGATCAATATATACCCAGCATGTCCGATACTCGAATAAGCAAGCATCCTTGCAAGATTCTTTTGCATAATGGCTGCCACATTTCCAACAGTCATAGTCATCACTGCTATAATTCCAAGTGCAAGAGTCCAATCTATATTGAGAGCAACCATCCCAAGTACAATTATTCTAATTGCTGCAGCAAATCCAGCTTTTTTGGTGCCTGCGGCAAGTAGTACAGTTATTGGAGTTGGTGCCCCCTCATATGTATCAGGTAGCCACATGTGGAATGGAACCAATCCCATCTTAAAGCCAAATCCTGCAATGAACATACCCACAGAAAGTAGTGCCAAAGGCAACAGTGATGCATCAAGCGTGGCATAGCCCTGAATGACCTCACCAATATTGGTGGAACCAGTAAGACCGTAAGATATGGAAATTCCATATATGATTATGGCAGATGACAGTGCACCAAACAAAAAGTATTTCAGGGCAGCTTCGTTGGAGATCGGATTTTTTTTCATGAATCCTGCAAGCACATAAGTAGGAATGCTCATCAGCTCCCATGCCACAAATAGCATTACCAGATCAGTTGAATACGCCACAAGAACCATCCCTATGGTCGAGAGCAGTATAAGAGAATAGTAGACAGCAGGCGAATTATGCTTTCGCATATAATTGAACGAACCCACAGTAGTGAATATTGCCACAATCAGCATCGCAATTGCAAAGAATCCTCCAAATGCATCATCCACCAGTACATGTTCAGAAAACAGTGCAGACGGCACCACATGCTCGGTCACCAACCGATAACAGACATATCCTATGGATGCGATCAGTGCGGCAAATGCAATTACTGCGTAAAAAGAGTTAGTGCCACGCTCCCTCCGCGCAATACTGATTATAGGTAGCACTATTCCGACTGTTCCCAGTATTGCAATTATTACAAGTGGTGTAGAACTTACTTCCAGCATACCATCACACACCTACATCAACAGAATCAAGACCACAAATAGCAGTCCAGCTCCAAATACAAACAGATACGACTGTACAACACCAGTATGGGTTCCCTGTATCACTTTGGCACTCCAGCTCACAGCCTTTTGAAGTCCATTATTCATCCCATAGTCAATTGCAGTACTCTCAAAGTAACGAAATAGACTCCTTGCAAGCCACAATGGAGCCACAACAAAACACCAGTATACCATAGCATTAAGATACCATCTATTCAAGATGACTTTGTGTATTGAATAAAAAAAGATGTTCGAGTTTACAAATTTTGCAGGATCCACCCACCTACCTACATAAAATACATATCCCAATCCTATGCCCACTGCAAACGCGACTATTGAAGAGCCCAATGCAATGGGATTGAGTCCATGTAGGAATTCAGGTAGTATCGAGTCGCTTGATTCATGATGAACAGCATGAATTCCAAATGAATGATCAAGGTACTCGGTGAACAAATGGTGTATTCCCTCCTCTGCTGACAGCCCTATCAGTCCGATGCCGATTGTCAAGGCAGCTAATATTCCATATGGAACCCACATTGAGAGGGATGCCTCATGTATGTGGTGACCGCCCTCTTCCATCTTTTCAATGTGTCTGCTCTTCTTTCCAAAAAAGACAAGACCGATCATCCTAGTGGTGTAAAATGCAGTAATGACTGCAGTCAGTACCGCAATAGCATAAAGTGGTATGGCCCACTCACTTCCAGATTCAAAGACGGAGGCAAATATTGCATCCTTACTCCAAAAGCCCGTAGTGATAAAGGGGGCACCCATCAGCCCAAGGCCCGCAGCCCACATGAACGCATATGTTTTTTTCATATGTTTTCGTAGTCCACCCATATCAGTCATAAATCTGGAACCTACTATATGCAAAAGCGACCCAGCAGCCATAAACAGGGATGCCTTGAACATTGCATGTGAAATAAGATGAAAGAATCCAGCAGTGTACCCATCAGCATATTGCTCAGAAAGACCCGCCACACCTAGTGCCATCATCATATAACCAATCTGGGAACCAGTAGAATATGCAAGGACTTTTTTTATCTCTGGATTAACCATACCTTGGGTCGCAAGCAACAACGCGGTGATGGCCCCCACCCAAGCAACTATCTCAAAGAATTGGTCTGCCATAATTCCAGCTGCACCTAAAGCAAAGACGAGCGGTCCTATTCGGGCAACTAGAAAGACGCCTGCCTTTACCATCGTGGCCGCGTGTATCAAAGCAGATACTGCGGTGGGACCAGTCATGGCTTCAAGCAACCACTCGTTTAACGGGAACTGTGCTGATTTGCCTATGGCACCACCAAACAGCAATACAAATGCAGGAATCAAGAGTCCCTGTGCAGACATGGCAGTGGCCCAAGCAGTATCACCCATCAGCTCCCTGAATCCGAATGTGCCAGCAAACAAAAAGATCAGCAACATGCCAGCAATCATCATCACGTCACCAACCTTAGTCATTATGAATGCCTTCATACCCGCATGTGTAGGAGAGTAATAGTCAAGCAATCCGAGAACAGTTCTGCCCTCAGTGCCAACATGATCCTTCTTTTTGTCGCGGTACCAAAAGCTGATCAGCGCATAAGATGCCAATCCCACGCCCTCCCATCCAAAGAAGACCTGAAGTAAATTATCTGAAAGTACTATTAATTGCATGGATCCTATAAAGAACATCATCCAGAACCAGAATCGTGTAATGTTCCTGTCTCCTTTCATGTAGCCGGTGCTGTAAATCATGATCAGAAATGAGATCCATCCCACCACGTTTGCCATTATTATTGAAAGTGGATCTGCTAGAACTCCAGCCTTGATACCTATTGCTTCAATCCACGGCACCTGATCGTGAATTTCATGCGCGTCAAGTGCCATCGGGAACAGTGATGCGGCAGACAATGCACTCATCAACGCAAATCCTACTGCCACATAACCCGTGGCATTCTTTGAAAATTTGCCTATGCCTGGAATTATCAGTGCTGCTGCAAATGGAAGAATCCAGATCAACCAAGCACTTGCAGCTCCAGCTTCAAAAGGCAATCCCATGATCTCAGTTGCCATACATCAGACCCCCAATACCCCGTTCATATAGGGAATTATTCCCTGCAAGAAGATATCTGGATAAATACCCAATACGATAGTAAAGCCGGCAAGCATCATCATCGGGGCAGTCATGTACCAGCTTCCCTCCTTTACATGTGCAAGATGCTCAGGCATCTTTCCAAAAAATACTCGTTTTAGCATCCACAGCATATAAGACATTGTAAGGGCCGTAGCTACAAGACCCAAAGCAAATGTCACTGCCCTGATTGTAGAGCCCTCCTCAATGGCAGTCTCTAGTGCACCATAAAACAGAATCCATTCTCCCATAAATCCGCTTGTTGGCGGCACTCCCATGATAGTTAGTGCACCAATCACTGCGCAGACAGCAGTTATGGGCATTCTTCCTGCCAGACCACCAAGTTTGGAGATACTTCGTGTACCCACCTTAACTATAATGATTCCTGCCATCATGAAGAGCATGCCTTTTCCTAGTGCATGAGTCACATACATCATCTCTGCACCGGCAAGCCCAAGAACAGACATGGATCCTATTCCAAACAAGATGTATCCCATTTGACTTATACTAGAGTACGCAAGCAGGCGCTTGATATCATCTTGTACAAGTGCCATAGCCCCACCATAAATCATCGTTACCAATCCCCACACATGAAACCATATAGAAAGCTCTGCAAATGTGGCAGGCAAAAATTCTACAATTAATCTGAATATACCATATGCGCCAATACCAATCATGGCAGGTGACAGCAAGGCACTAATTGGAGTGGGTGCAGATCCGTGAACCCATGGGAGCCATATATGGAACATAAATACGGCCAGTTTGACTCCCAATCCCAATGCAATTGCCACTGCCGACACCATGACAATATCTTGAGGAATATCAGCCTCACGTATATCTGCAAAGTCAAAGCTCCCTACTGACAGTCCTATCATCAAAAATCCCAGCAACAGTACAACTGCACCGGCATGTGTCCAAAATAGAAACATCAGGCCAATCTTCTTTCTTGGCCCATCACCCCACAATGCAACCAAGAAAAAGCCGGGTATCAACATGACTTCAAAAAAAACGTAAAACTCGATAAGGTTGGTTGCAAGTACGGTTCCAAGCATTCCCATTGCAAATACAAGATAAAGCGCAAAGTAGAGACCCGACTTTGCATTGATATAGTTGGAGAGAGATGAAGACTCGACTACCGAGGTCTGGTTGGTGGTAGTCACAACCTGTTTCTGTTCTTCTTTATACTGTTCGTGGAACTTGTGAATCATATATGGCTTGGAATATAATGCAAGTATCGCACACAGCATATAGATCATTATTGCAAACGGTGATGCTAGACCATCAAGCAAAAAGCCAAACTCGCCGAACATGCCAGTCCACGGATAGTGTTCCTCGTAAGTACCACCAAGAGTCGTCATAATTATCAAGATTGTAGAGTATAGTAAAATGGCAAACGTAAACCACATGGCAGGTGTGGGACCATACTTGCGCCCTATGATATAGGCAACAGGAGACAACAGTAAGGGCAGGAATACTGCCTGTAGTAATGCATATTCCATATTATCCCTTCAAACTCCTAAAGTCAGCAATGTCGATGTTACGGTACATGCGATACGCTACTATAATCAATGAGAGTCCTACTGCCACCTCTGCTGCTGCAATTGCAATAGAGAATAGTGCCAATGTCTGGCCGCCGCTATGAGGTAGAAACCGCCCAAACGCAACCATGTTGAGATTTGCTGCATTAATGATAATTTCAACTGCAAAAAGCATTCTGATTGCGTTACGTTTTACTGAGAGGCCATAGATGCCAATGCCCAGCAGTGCCACAGATATAAGGGTAAAATCAATCAGCTCGTTGCTCATTATCGATATCCTCTCTTCTTGCCAAAATCAACGCGCCGATCACCGAACCGGCCAATATCAGTCCCATCAAAATAAGTGCAGGCCAGTAATATATGAGAAAGTCAGCACCAATATCCCTAAAGTCCACTGCAGGCTCGTCTGTGGTGATCGACTTTATGCCAGAGTCCATAATTACCGCACCCACTGACACCATAAAGACAAGCATCAGTGCAATGCCTACAAACTTTCTTCGCCTGTCCTCAACCTTCTTGAAGATAAGTTCTCTTCTCACTAACATTACAGTAAATAAAATTAGCACTGCAATAGAACCCACATATACGGCAATCTGAAACATTGCGACAAACGGCGAGTCTAGTAGCAGAAAGAATCCTGCAACTCCTGCCAGTGTTCCCATCAAGGCAATAGATCCATATATCAGGGAACGCAGCTCAAGTGCGGCTATTGCAGAACCTATAGTAATTACAGACAATGCAAGAAATGCGGCATCAGCCATGTGTAGCACCCCTATCAGTGATCTGGATCTCAGAGTCTTGTGGCACATATGGCTTTACCTGTAGTTGGGCAGGGGTGTAAATCAGGCCCTCTTTGGTAAATGATGACAGCTCATAGTCATTGGTCATGTATAATGCATAAAACGGACATGCATCCACACATAGCCCGCAAAAGACGCATTTACCATAATCAATCTGAGGCATGATGGATTTCTTATTTTGTGTACGCTCTTCTGGAACTTTGACCATGGAGATAGCTTCTGCCACGCCTTCGCATGCAATGGAGCAGAGCTGACATCCAGTGCAGTGATCATGGAACAGCATGTGTCTGCCCTTAAGGCCAGCAATACCTACGCCTGTAGATGGATCAAACTGATAGCCGTCTCCCACAAACTTGAGCTTCTCCTCGGGGTATCGCAACGTAAATCGCTTGACTGCAAGATGCTTTATGCCAGAATTGAGCGCTTTGATGATACCGCTGGCAGTTCCTATCATAATATACCTCCAGGCCCCAAGACTCCGGCGTAAATCAAGCTCAGTGCTATAAACATGTTGACAAATGCAAGCCCGATCAGCTTGGTCCAGCCCAAGCTCAGTAGCAAGTCAACACGGATTCTGGGAAATACGCCCCGTGGAAGCAATATAAAAAAGATCACCCCAACTGTCTTGATTACAAACCAGAGTGTGCCGTTTAGCATCTCTTGTGAGAATAATGGCAGTCCTGGAAATTGGGCAGTGACAGGACCAAGTTCTATTCCTTCGGTGATGATTTCTTCTGGGAATGGCGGCCACAGCATTGGACCGTTCCAGCCACCCAAAAATAATACGACAAACAGGGCTGCAAATGCGTAAAGTTTCAGGTACGTGCCAAGTTGAACTAGGCCATACATCATTCCTGAAAATTCGGTAAGCCAACCAGCTACAATCTCGCTTTCAGCTTCTGGCAAGTCAAATGGAATCCTTTCTAGCTCTGCAAGCATTGTAATAAAGAACACAACTGCACCCACAGGCAAAAAGATAATCCATGGAAAGCTTGACTGGCTTGCTACAATCTCAGACAAGTTAAGCGTTCCAGTTATAATTACTACTCCAAGTAGTGACAATATCAGTGGAATCTCAAAGGAGACCATTTGGTATAATGCCCTGATGCCCCCGATGAATGGGAATTTGCTGTTTGCAGACCATGCAGAAAGTATTGTAATTATTGGAAAGAATCCAATTACTGCAAACACGGCAAGCAGACCAACATCAACGTCTGCAACTACCCAACCGGGTGCAACAGGTATCAATGCCACAAACGCGGCCGCCGTTCCCACAAAAAGGACTGGCGCTGCCCAGAAAAGCGGCTTGTCTGCCTTTGCAGGAATAATTATTTCCTTGGAGATAAGTTTGAGACCATCTCCCATGAGCTGCAATATGCCTTCTATCTTTCCGCAATAAAATGGGCCCACTCTAAGCTGTAGTTTTGCAAGCATCTTTCGTTCAACAAAGATGGTACCTGCAGCTACAAGTGCAGCAAAGCCCAGTCCGGGGAATGCAGCAATACGGAAAAAGTCTGTAGTCATGAATGCTTTGATTATTGGGAGGGTTCTTGATGGATCGGCAATCCAAGTAAATGCAAGAAACGGCGTAAGCAGTTCCCCATCAATCACAGGCATCTCAATGTAGAATAGTAGTACCTGAACAGCCGGAATGCCCACCAGAGAAAGTAGCAGTATGGCCCAAAACAGATTGTCCAATATCACTTTGAGGAATTCACTCAGTCGGAATTTTGGTGCTATAACTGACATCTACCTGTCTGCCTCCACGGGCCAATAGTTCAGACTCCAGTAAACTGATGGCATGTTACCAAGCTTCTCACCTTTGAGTAGATATGGCAGTGCGATCAAATTTCGGAACGAGCCCACGCTAAGTTTTACTCTGTAGGGTTCCGGTTTTTTATCTGAAACTATATAACAACCAAGTGCTCCGCGTCCTGATTCTACGCGCTTGTACACAGAATCGATGGCACCGCGAGGATTAGGCTTGAGTTTTACTCGGACAGAACCTGATTTGGGCATTTTTTGTAGGGCATGACGGATGATCCTGCAGCTCTCCATCATATCAAGCCATGGTATCTTAGATCTGGCATAAGAGTCACCGTCATGAAGTACGTTTACATCAAAATCCAGCTCATCGTAGATATCATAAGGTTCCTTCTTTCTCACATCATAATCGATGCCGCTTGCACGTAGTACGGATCCCGTGGTGCCAAGACGAATTGCATCTTGCCTTGATAGAACGCCAGTATCTGCGGTTCGGGAGATCAATATAGGATTGTCATAGAATACTGCTGCATATTCCTTGATTCTCTTTTCAAAATAATTTATCTGTCTAAGACAGACATCCTCAAAGTTTGGAGGTAGATCGTTGCGAACACCTCCAGGTACGAAATGAGCATGAGTGACCCTAGCACCAGACATCTTCTCCATTAGATCAATTAAGAGCTCCCTGTCACCTGTAGGCCACATGAACATGGTAGAGTGTCCTAAAAATATTCCATAGATGGCAAGCCAGTACATGGTATAGATACATCTGTTTAGTTCTGAGGCAATGACGCGAACGTATTTGGCGCGTTCTGGAACCTCAATTCCTAGTAGTTCTTCGGCACCCAACACATATGGGTACAAGATGTTACATGAATCATGAATTACTGGTCTTTCCAGATGTGGTATGTTGGTGATATAGTTCCGGTACTCAGCCATCTTTTCTTCACCACGATGAACATAGCCAGGATCTGGATCGCATGCAACTATATAGTCACCATCAATCTGCACGATAATTCGCATGTGGCCAGAGCCAGGGTGTTGAGGTCCGACATTAAGCGTCATAATCCTCTCGTCTACTTTTTGTAATGCAAGTCCTGGTGGTAGCTCTACGGTCATTGGCTTATCTTCCTTTTATTGCAAAGTCCTTTCTAAGTGGGGGTAGATCTGCCCAATCTTCAGGCAAAAGTAGTCTCCGATTATCTGGATGGCCATCAAAATAGACACCCAGCATCTCAAAGACTTCCCTTTCATGAAATTCAACGCTATAAAATACATCACGGAGACTGGGCAGCTTTGTAGAATCGCTGCCAGGTACGGGGTTGTCTTCTCTTTGCGCCCTAGTAGCAAGGGTCAAGATCTGTCTAGAAAGAGATGAATCGCTGTACGAGCCCAAATGATATACTACCTCTATCTCATTGTCGGCAGGAAAATCCACACCAGATACTGACTCTGCATGATCAAAGTTCAACGTATCTCTGACAAACTCTGCTACTGTGTGTATGTACTCTCTGCCTACGTTAATTCGTACGCGATCTGGTTTTACAAATGCAACTTGGGTCTTTTCGCCAAATTTGTCAACAATTTTGTCAGCGAGTCCTTTTTCGAATGCAGGTAGTTCTACAGGTTCAGGTGTTTTTGCGGCGGGTTTGGGAGTAGGTTTTGCAGCGGGTTTGGATTCAGGTTTTGCAGCGGGTTTGGATTCAGGTTTTGCAGCGGGTTTGGATTCAGGTTTTGCAGCGGGTTTGGAT
>CAZIHR010000130.1:0-46201 GCA_964538885.1 uncultured Nitrosopumilaceae archaeon | reverse complement strand
GAAACGTGCAGGCTAGACCATTCGCGTCTATCTGCATTTTTCATGGCCTAGCGTCAGCTATAAATCTTATCAATGTGTACTAGGCATGGAACGAAAGCGAATCACGACAGATTACAATAAAACGGCGGGATGGTTAACATAGGTGATTATCTACACATACCTGTAAACAGAGTTTTTCATTTATGTTGTTTTCTAGTATTGATTATAACATGTGCCTTGATGATTTTTACCGTATCTCATACGGACATCTTGGCACTCAACGTCTCAAAGGAGCCTGCTACAGTATGTACCCATGAAATCGTGTTCTTTACGCCAAACTTTTCAAGCTCACTTGCAGTAAACGGGCCTATTGCTACTATGTGAAGTTTGGAGAGTGTTTTTACAAGATTTGTGTTCTCCATATCCTTTGTCATTATCTCAAAAAATCCTCTTACCGATGATGCACTGGTAAATACTATTCCGTCCACACGGTCACAGGAAAATAGCTCACGAAATTCGTTCCACTGAGATGTATCTCTGAATGCACACACATCATAAAGGTAGATCTCTGTAACCTCTAATCCTATCTTGCCTAGAAGCTCCTTGAGAAACGGAGTGGATGCCCCACTACGGGGCACTATTACTTTTTTCCCCACCGCATTCATCTTTGTAAATAATTCACCTATGCCAACTGAAGAAAAAGTCTCTTTTGGCATGGCATTTACCATGATTTGTTCATTCTTTAGGGCATCTCCTGTCTTTGGCCCCACTGCAATTACGATGGTATTTGCTACTGCAAGCCGCAGCTCGTCATACTTTGTAGATCTCTTTGCAGCCTCAAAAAGCAACCTTACTGCCTTTGAGCTCATAAATACTATATAGTCTGGTTTGTGTGTTTTAACTGCATCTAGAAATTCATCTGCAATCTTTTTGCCTCTGCTGACTAGTTCTATGGTGGGTAGGGGCAACGACTTCATGCCTGCATCTTCAACAAGCTTGATAAATTCAGCAGCATCGTCTTTGGAACGTGTGATTGCCACTGTCTTTACTATTGCCATCTTATTTCCACCTTATAGTCTCTGAAAGATTTACCACGTTGCCTATTATGATGTTTGCTGGTGGCGTGATGTTTTCTGCCTTTACACGTGCAGCTATATTTGAAACTGTACCTTTGATCATCCTCTGCTTTGCGGTGGTGCCATTTTGTATCACTGCTACCGGCGTATCTGCACTCATACCTCCTGCGATAAGCTTTTTACATATAGTATCAATTCTTGATAGGCCCATCATCACAACTATGGTGTCAACTGATCCTGAAAGGGATTCCCATTTCACTGATTTGGTTTTTTTCTCTAAATCTTCATGTCCCGTAACAAATACCACTGATGACGCGTGTCTTCTATGGGTGAGTGGAATTCCAAAGTATGTTGCAGAGCCTATGCCTGATGTTATTCCTGGAACTATCTCATATCTTATTTTATATTCTTGGAGGAATTCAGCCTCTTCACCGCCACGTCCAAACATTATAGGATCGCCACCCTTGAGTCGTACGACGTGCTTCTTGGATCTTGCATATTTTATCATCAAGTCATTTGTAGTGTCTTGATGCGTGGTGTCGTCTCCCACGGCGCGTCCCACGTATATTTTTTCTGCAGTCTTTGGTATCATGTCAAGTATTTTTTTGCTGACCAGCCTATCATATAGCACCGCGTCCGCCTTTTGTATGATCTCAACAGCTCTGAGTGTGATCAGTTTTGGATCTCCTGGACCTGCCCCAACTAGATACACCTTGCCAGTCATATTTTGTTCCATTTTTTCATACCTTCCCTCCAATTTAACGCCAGATCTTTTATTCCCTTTTGGTAAAGCTCTCTACTAATCACATTTCCCAATACTACTGGTTCTGACTTGACTCCGCTTCTCTTAACTGAGATGCATTTAGCACCATCGATCGAAAATGCTGATACATTGAGTGTTAGTGTGTCTCCCTTTGATCTTGCCAATGCACCTACAGGAAAGCGACATCCAGAATCTACTGTAGATGAGACTGCGCGCTCTGCATTTATCTCCTGCCTTGAATCGACATCTTCTATTTTTTTTAGCATGGATATTGTATTCGTGTCATCTTTTCGTGCAATTATGGCCAGTGCACCCTGACCCGGTGATGGAACAAAGTTGTCTACTGAAAGCACTACATATCTTGCATCTACCTTGAGTCGTTGCATGCCTGCATATGCTAGAACTATGGCATCATAATCGGAGCTTGTAATTTTTTTGATTCGCGTCTCAATATTTCCGCGGATAGGTTTTACCGTAATATCTGGTCTTATCCTTGAGATCTGGACTGCTCGTCTCAAACTACTTGTTCCTATAATTGCATTATGTCGTAGATCATTCAACGTCACACCTTCCTTTGATATCAGAACATCATTCACTTGTTCGCGTTTTGGTACACATGCTAAGATGAGATCCTCTGGCAGCTCAGATGGTACATCTTTCATACTGTGTACTGCAAAGTCGACCTCTTTTTGAATCACGGCCTTATCTATCTCCTTTTCAAAGATCCCTTTTTGGTTTATTGCAAATAGTGGTCTCGAGTCTGCATCTCCTTTGGTGGTTATCGTGACTATTTTGTGGCATGAGTCTGGTTCTGCTTTCATTAACTGGTAGATTACTTGTGTTGTTTGTGCTATGGATAAGCGGCTTCCTCTCGTACCTATAGTATAATTCAATATTTTATGGCCCCCAATGCATCAGCGTATGCATCTAGAATTTTGTTTATGTCTGTTTGTGAATGTGCGTATGAGAGAAAGACTGTCTCAAATTGTGAGGGAGCTACAAAGATGCCGTTTTTTAACAGTACTGCAAACATCTTTCTGAATTTTTTTGCATCTGCACCCATTGATGTTGTATAATCGATGACAGGTTTTTTTGAAAAAAAGATCTGCATCATAGATGAGGTAAAGTTGATCTGGTGTGGTATCTTGAGATCTATAGCAATATCACTTACTCCTTTAGCAAGACGTACACAGTACCTCTCCAATCTTGGATACAATTTGCCTTTGAGTCTGTTTATGGTTTTGATTGATGCTAGTGCGGCACTTGTGGATACAGGATTTCCTGCAAATGTGCTTGCTTGATATACATTGCCGTTTGGTGCTAGCTGATCCATGATCTGCTTTCTGCCACCTACAGCTGCAATTGCAAACCCGTTACCCAAAGCCTTTGCCAATGTGGTGATGTCCGGTTTTATCCCAAAGTGCTGCTGTGCCCCCCCACTTGAGATCCTGAATCCTGTAACCACCTCATCAAATATGAGAGGTAAGCCGTATTGTCTTGTCAATTTGCGTATGTGTCCTAGAAAGTTTTTCTCTGGAAGAATCAATCCCATATTTGCCATGATGGGTTCAATTATCACACCTGCAACGTCATCATTATCTGCAAGAATCTCTTCTATATCTTCAAAGTCGTTGTATCTTGCAATTAGTGTCTGCCTTGAAATTTGAGTTGGAATGCCATCAGATATAGATACTCCTGTGTGGGCCGAACCAGAACCTGCTTTGACAAGTACAGAGTCGTGGGCACCATGATAGCATCCTTCAAACTTGACTATCTTGTTCTTTTTTGTGTGTCCTCTCGCAAGTCTGATTGCAGTCATTGTCGCTTCACCTCCGGTATTTACCAGTCTGACCTTGTCAATTGATGGAAAGTTACCAACAATCAAATTTGATAATTCAATTTCATGTTCTGTAGGTGTACAGTAAAGTGTGCCCTTTCTCAATTGTTTTGACGCGGCGGAGATTACTTCCTTACGTCCATGTCCGAGCAACAAGGCACCATATCCATTACACATGTCTATTATGGGCCTACCATCTGCATCCCATATGCGACTTCCTGCTGCTTTTCTCACAAAAAATGGATATGGCTCAAAGTGGCGTACGGGGCTGTTGACACCTGATGGGATCGTCTTTCTTGCTTGTTTGAATAGTTTCTTTGATAATGACAATATTATACAAAACTACTCATCATTATTAATCGTACATTTTTGACTTTAGGAATTTTTTTGCAAAGATCACACTCGGAATGATGACTCCTAAAAATGGAGCCGTCCAATACAGCCACAGGTCTTCATATGTGTTAGTTATTGCAGCTGGGGCAAAGGATCTAATTGGATTCATGGATGCACCTGATACTGAACCAAAAAAATATACATCCAAAGCGACAATTCCTCCAATTACCATACTTGTTATTATGGGGGTCTTTTTCGTAATCACCATCAAAAGTATGCCGCCCATAAGAAAGATAGTTGCAATGGTCTCCACCACAAAAACTTCTGGTAGTGAATGAGCACGACTCGGTGTGTTCAGGCCCATCTCTGCAAAATCCCCTATAACATATCTTACAAACAGACTTCCTAATATGGCACCTGTAGCTTGTGCCATCAGATATAATGGAATCAATCTCATCTTTAGATACCCTGCAATCACAAAACCAACTGTTACTGCTGGGTTGAAATGTGCCATGGAATATTTTCCAAATGCTAAGATCATGATAAATAGACCCAAGAAATGCATAGCAGCAACAAATTCTATACCGAGTGAGAATCCAAGTGAGCCATCATACACTATCGAACCTGTGGCAGCTACGACTAGACCGAAGGTACCAGTCAATTCCGCAACAAATATGTTGATGCGTGACATTACCTCTCTTTTATTTGAGATACTAGTTCCTTTACCTTAAACTCAATCTGATCACGAATGGTCCTTATTTCATCATGTGACTTGTATTTTGGATCTGGTATGTTCCAGTTTACCATACTATCAGTAAGCGATGTTGGGCATTCATCTTTGTCCATGCAGCCCATGTTGATTACTTTGACATACCCGGCAATATCATCACTACTTAATGTCTTGGGGATTCCGGACATTTCTATATTGACTTCTTTCATTACATGTACTACAATGGGATTTATCTGCAAGGCTGGTTTTGTGCCCGCGCTTGACACCTGAAACGATTCTGGTGCATATTTTTTAAAGAATGCTTCTGCCATTTGACTTCTACCTGCATTCTCTACACACACAAAAAGCACTTTGTTCATACGATTCATATAAATATCTATTTATATAAATCTAAATTTATATGAATGGAATTACGCTTCTTCGATGCATCTGTGATGATACTCGATTTGGGATTCTTGAGCTGCTCGAAAAAGAGGGGGAGATGTGCGTGAACGATATTGCATTGGCTATGAATAGAGACCAGCCTCTAATATCACACCATCTGAGGACGCTGAAAATATGTGGCATCTTAAAGTCAACACCAAGTGGCAAGAAGACGATGTATCAGATTTCAAACACAAAACTTCAAGGCCTGATTGCAAGTGTTGTACATGCAAGTAAGGAGATCCCAGTATTGTGTGACAGCAAAGACTGTTGCTGATGTGAATTGATGCGGCTGCGTGTGCAGGTAGATTTCCTAGGAACTTTATTCAATTTGTGTTGAGCCATGCTCTGGACTTTTTGTGTAGCTTGCATGTAGGTACAACCAACTGAAATGTGAAATAAAAAAGAGACTGGTATTATTTTATGTGTAATTGATCAGGTTGTGCCTAAAATTTAGCACGTTTGTAAACGGAACAAAGATCTATAAAAGAGACACATCACAAAATATGTGTGAAACAAGCACAGAATTACAAGGTGCTTTATGATAATATGCTAAATTAATTTACTGTATTACAATCTACAGTTGTGAAGATGAAAAAAGAACACGAACAAGAAATAGGGAGTTTGAAGATCGAGATTAAACAGCAAGCAGAACAAAATAGACAGTAAGCAGAACAGATAAAACAACAGAATAATCAAATCAGAGATCTTCATGCATTAGATAGTCATACATCGCAAGATACGAAGCATAATCAGATCCGTAAAGACCATGCTGTGGATGGGCTACCTGTTCACCTGCATTGCTACCTAGAAGAATCAAGGTTTGGATTGTAGGAAGCAGTTAGTACCGTATGTGTCAAGGCATTTTGTCAAAAATTGCCATAGAAGACCTGCCCAGATACGTTTTATGTATCTACATTAGAGCAGATCTATACATTGAAGCCCCTGGCATCATACTAGAATAGATATGTCACTAGAATGGTTTGTTGACCTCGCGCGTAAATGTAAAGCTTGCTAGACCCGTCATGGCCACCACAAACGCAGTTACTATGCCAAAGCTCAGCAGTGCCGGTACCTCCATCCCGACGCTACCTGTCATTAACTCGCGTACAAGCAGAACTGTATATGTTACAGGATTAAATTTTGCTGCCGTAGCAAGCCAGTCTGGTAGTAGCTCTAGAGGGAAGAGAGCGGGGCTTAGCATGAACAGCGGCATTCCGAGAAAGTTTATCGCACCCCAGAATGTCTCTTGAGATCTTGCCACCGATGCTACTGTAACTGATATTCCTGAGAAACCAAGTGAAAACAATATGACTATTGCCATTATTGGTGCTATCATCAACGGATCTTGAAATCTAACTCCTATAGCTAGAGCTATTCCTAATATGAGACTTGCCTGTAGCGCGGCAATGAGTGCAATGGCCAACATCTTTCCCAGAGCAATGGCCGACCTAGATATGGGTGATGTCAGTACTTTGTTCATGAAACCATATCTACGATCCCAGAGGGTGTTGACACCACCGAATATGCTCGTAAAAATTGCGGTAAGAATAATTACGCCTGGTGCCATAAATTCAATGTATTGTCCATCAAATCCAACTGATTGGATCAACGGTTGAGTTCCAGCAAACGTATTACCTATAACTACTATCCATATAGCTGGCTGAATGAGCCGAATCAAGACACCACTACGGGACTTTTTGTATCTTTTCATCTCACGCCAGAATACTGTGTACGTGTCATAGGCTGTAGTATTCATGTCTAAAGTCCCATCGTCCTAGTGCGTCTGTTCTCCACTTTATCATGTCCATCACTAATATTTCGTCCTGTATACGACATGAATGCTTCATCTAGTGTGGGCTGAGTCATGGAGACAGATACGATATTGACATCCATATTGGCGGCAACATGAAAGATCTGTGGTAGAACTTTGGCACCGTCTGATGTAAACAGACTTATCTCAAATGAGTTGCTGTCTCCACTTCTAATATGTGCCACTTGCCTTATCTTGGCGAGGAACTGTTCTGTGGGTGTACTCTCAAGACCCAATGTTATAACTTCACTTCCAATTGACATCTTCATGTTTCTAGGAGAATCTATTGCTTGTATTTTACCGTGGTCAATTATGCCGATTCTGTCACACAGATTGTCTGCTTCTTCCATGTAGTGAGTGGTGAGGAATACTGACATGCCAAACTCATTATGAATTTTCTTTATGTATTCCCAGATCCTTTTCCTCGTATGTATGTCTAATCCAACAGTTGGCTCATCTAGAAATAATACCTTAGGTCTGTGAAGTAGACCACCTGCTATGTCGAGCCGTTTGCGCATTCCTCCAGAATATTCAAGTACCGGCTCATCTTGTCTGTCTGCTAACTCTACAAGCTCTAGAATTTCATCTATTTTAGATGCCGTCTGGTCTTTTGGGATGTGGTTTAATCTGGCTTGCAGTGTCATGTTCTCTCTACCTGTGAGATATTCATCTGCTGTGGTTTCTTGTTGGACATATCCCATACTTTGGCGCACTTTGATGGGACTGGTGACTACATCATGACCAGCAACCAGTGCATGCCCAGATGTGGGTTTGAGTAGTGTAGTCAGTATCATCATTGTGGTGCTTTTTCCTGCCCCGTTGGATCCTAGAAAACCAAAAATTTCACCCGTCTCTACTGCAAATGACATGTTGTCTATCGCACTATTTTCACCAAAATACTTGGAGAGTGACCTTGCTTCTATAGCATGCAATGATCTGTTCGCCGTGACTAAGCTATAAAATTGCTAAGTTTTATCAGGTGGACTAGTCAGTAATCTGATAGTCATTTTGAGTACAGGATCTTCTTGATCTTCTCACATATGTGGGGCTTTTCGTTTTGTCGTAGCACAAACTTTACATCTTCCCAGACATCTATATCCCACATTACTCTCTTTAAAAATAAAAGTGACACATTTGACGTGTGTCGTCTTGCCACATCTATGTGTGCCTTGTAACTTCCCTCATCGTAATATGTTGGTACTATACACGGAGGCATTCGTACAAATGCATTAGTCCCATCAAACTTGCGTGAGGGAACTATTATTGCAGAGTTTGGCGGTACTATATGTTCTATCATATAGTCTATGTCTTGTGGCTTGATGAATGGTATGTCTTGTGGAAGGATAATTGATGCATCGAATTCTTTCTCAAGAATATATCTGTCTGTCTGGGCTATGGCGCTGTTGACTCCTTCTTCTTTCTCATCCAATATTACATGGGCATAAAATTTCTTGCAGATCTCTAATGCTTTGGGCTCTCTAGTTATCACTACTGTCTCATCAATTCTTGGAGATGTTGACAGCATATGTAGAATCTCCTCAAGCATTACTGTACACAATTTTTTTCTTTGCACGTCATCTAAATTCAATCTCGTCTTGGCACGTGAAAACGTCTTTACAGGAATTATTGCAGCTGTCTTCATACGTGTACTTGCTTTAGGATGAAGCTTGCTAAAGCGTTTTCTGCGATCTTGTTCTTCATGATGATCTTCGTCTCGTAGACCTTGATGTCTAGATTCTGTATTTTCTTTGTGAGGTTCCTGTCCTTGGAATCTATTATGATGTTTGCGCACACATCCGAATACATCTTTGCTAGTCCAAATGCATTAGTTTCTATTCCAGCAGCCTCCATGTACTTAGCTGCTGGTCCAGTGATTGCGTTGTTACCTATTAGTGGACTTATGGCAACTACTTTTTTCTTGATCTTTGAAAGTTCTTTTCTTATTCCCTTTATCTGTAACATTGGCCCTATTGATGTCAACGGGTTACCTGGTGCCAATATTATCATATCTGCGTTGTGGATTGCGTTGACTGCCTCTGGATTTGGTCTAGCTTTCTCCGCACCTATATACTGGATGCCTTCCACGGGTTCTCTACCTCTGTGCTTTACCCAGAACTCTTGTAGGTGCATCTCACCTTTGTCGGTGATTATTCTAGTCTCAATACTGTTATCTGTTACAGGTATTATGTTTACACTGACTGCAAATTTTTCGCACAGCCATTTTGTGATGTCACTTAGATTCTTGCCATTCTTGAGCAGATTGGTCCTAATAAGGTGAGTAGCTGCATCTCTATCACCTATCCTAAACCATGCTTCTTCACCAAAGACTTCCATCTGCCTTAAGAAATTGAATGTGTCTTTTTTAATGCCCCAGCCTTTTTCTTGGTCAAGCAGGTCTGCTAGGCCATATATGGTGGTGTCTATATCTGGGCATATGTATAGCCCGTAAAGCCAATAATTATCCCCTACATTGCTGACCACATTTACATTAGACTCTTGAGAAACTAGTCCTCTAACCAGTTTTACTGAACCTGTGCCGCCAGATAGTACCGTGATCATCCCATTTGCTCCTAAAACATTTTATCTGCTACATTTGTACAATATTACTTTTTCATACTGAGCCTATTAGGGGTATTTTCTACATTGTTGTCGACAATCTCCCAAAATTGATCCGTACGTTTATTACTGATATTAAGCGATCAACACCAATGTTTAAAATGGTCCTTCTAGCCATGTTTATGGCAGGACTTGTAGTTTCTGGACTAAATATCGATGCTTGGGCAGCTCAGATGGATGCACGAATTAACCCAAATACTGAAGAATCCCCCGTCAAGATGAGCTACCAGAAGACCGTTTTCATAGAGTACAACAATGGTGGTCAGCTATTTGACCTTCTAGCAAACAAGGAATGGACCGTATCTGGAACTGTTGACATGTCGGATCCTGGAGTGCAGGATCTAGCTAACAACATCAACCACAAGATTGTTGATAATGGTAGTCAGGCACGGATCTCTGACCTTAATGTCACGTATGACTTTACGCTGACGGGACGTGATGCCCATGCATCAATTGACTATAAAGTAATCTTGGATGGAATGCTTGCAGATTATGTAATCACACAGGACTCACAGCGTACTCTGATTGATGTCGGTTGGCGTGGACTTACTGCCACTGGAGATGTTGTGGTTGATGGTGTGGAGATCAATATCCCACTAAGTATCATCGAATCTCAAGAGCCAGAACTTTATGATGTCATTGAAGGTACAGAAGCAGCTGACATATTGAGCATGAATTTGATTAATGCTGACTTTATCTTGGAGCAGCCACTTACAAACTGGCATTTCCTGTTTGATCCTACTGGAATCAATGTAGATGCGAGTCTGTTTGGTCTGGATCAATCCATTTCGGGATTTGTAGTTTCAATATGGACTATGGGTGAGAGCAGTTTTAGAGAGGGCATACAGGTTGAAAGAACATTTGATGCAACAATAGTGGCTGACCAAACTTATGTGGTCCGAAGTATTCAAGCTGCAGATCAAGGCAACTTGTATGTGATTGGCTTTGGAGTTTTGGATAAACTGGATGATCTGGAGATCATGGGTGTAACACCTACACCACCTGAGGGTTCCAACATCACATCCACGGGAGATTTTCCTGTACTCATAATTTATGGAATGGCGGGCATGGCTGCAATCGGCGGTGTGGCATTTTTCATTTACAGCAATAGAGCACTAAAACATGAAAAGCAGGGACAACAGGGAATTTCACCGGCTAACTTGGTCGGATATCAAACTAGTTCCTCATCTGGTGGATACCAGACCAACAGGGGAGAGGCACAGTTGCGCGACGAGTCAGACTATGCACAGACTAGGAGTGTCTATGATGACAGCGCCTCACGGCAAGATCCGCCGCCATCATCGTCTACGACGAATGTAGTTGAGGATGCTACGTGTGGCTGTGCAGCATCGGCGGACATGGGATCCGTATGTGATTGTGACCTACAAGCCTCATGTTTGTGTGATGCTACATGCTCGTGTAGTGCAACTATCTGTCAAGATCATTCAAACTTGATGAAGTAAATGTTTTGTAGAAAAAGTGTGTGCTGGGAGTAACCCTCTTTCTGTTTTCACGATATTGCGCTATGCGGCCTACCTGAACCGGTTACAGGATCCATAGTTCTGTTTGGCCTTACTCCGTGCGGGACGGCTGTTTCATTCCCGGGCCGGGAATCTCAGGTTTTGCCATCATTGTACCCCGTGCGAGATTGCCTTTCTGCTCCGTTGCCAGTCATCTCTGACTATCCATCTCCGGATCGCACTTCCTGTATGGAGAGAGGAGTTTCCTCTGCCGTGGCAGCATTTCGTGCTCCAGCTCACATGTATACTTTTTAGTTTACCTGATTTGAGTATTACCTTTCAGGCTTTGTACCTGTCAGAAACAGCGTGCCGAACTCGCGCCTCCATTTTCTCGCACTATTTGCATCTTTGATTTGCCTAATCTTTACCTTAAATCCAGCATTCTTCAAAAGATATCCCCATTCTTTTTTTGAATACAGGTGCAGCTTCAAATTCATCATCTTTGGCCAATGTGACGTTGCTCTGTTGTCTGCATAAAAATCGGTACCACAGAAAAATTCTCCGCCACTCTTCAGCAGGGTGAATATCTTTGCAAGTGAGACCTCTACTGAGTCTGAGTAGTACAATGATTCCATCGAAAAGATATAGTCGAATCTTTTCCTAGTTTTCAGCGACACAATATCAGCACATATGTACTCTTCCTTTTTTGTCACCATTTTCCTTTTTGCCGATCTTATCATCTTTCTACTTTTGTCGATTCCTATAGCCTTTTGACAGCAGTTCTTTTGAGCCATCAATCTTACAGTCCAACCATTTCCACATCCAACATCAAGAAATGAGAACTTGTTCTTTAGGTGGATTTTTCCAAGGAATGTGGAAACACTCTTCTGATGTTCTACTTCCATTTTCTCTGCTCTTCCATTGTTTGCCCATGTGTCAAAGACATGTGTTACAGTGTCCATGATTTTGTATTAGAACAACTCCATTAGAATTTTGTTTTTGAAGTTGTCATGCGTGTTAATTCGATCATCTGACATTTCTGCATCTTAACCGATCTGTGACATGTGGATGTGTGCTATCTTCCATACCGTATCTTTTATTAGCACAAATGTGGCTCTGCCTTTGATTGACATGTGCTTGCCTGTATATGCTTTGTTGTCTACTAGCATACCTTCTTGTTCCAGCTCCATCGCGGCTATCGCCATGTCTTCAAAGATGCTGATTTTTGGATTCTTGATGTGATATGTATAGTCTGAGATGCTGACAAATTTCAGTTCTTCGAGTTCTATTGTTGTTTGGTAATCCTTGAGATCGTAAGGTGGTAGGTCGCTGAAACTTGAAAATCTGTGATCATCAAGATGTATGTCTTTGAGCTTGTCCATGTTTTTTGTCGTGCCTGCATCAAATAGAGTTTCTATAACCTTGATGATCTCCTCATTATCGTGCAAAATGCCCTGAACTTTTGTATATCACATTTGGTTTAAAGGTTTTATACTGCAAGAGCCTGACAGCTATCTCTAATAGATAAATCTGTTCAAAAATGAGGTATAGTGCTAATTACAATTTCAAAATTATGTAGTTTAAAACAAAAATCAATTTTAGAAGATCTCGTTTGTTCCAAATCATAAAGAAATAACAAAGAACATTATATCATATAATCAAATAAACATACTTGTTGTTGAAAGAATTTTTGAACATTTGTTGTTTTCTGTGACTTTATAGAACTTGATATTTTACCATTTGTGGTGTTGTTTTGATTTATTGCTCAGTTTATGTGGGTAACTCTGCTGTGACACTGATTTGTATGTTCTGATTCAATTAATCAAACTGTGACAACTCAACAGCTTTTGGGATGTAGTACTCAGAATCTTTATTAGATATTGTTTTGACAATACATATGGATTCTGATGAACATATTAACAATTGACACTCTGGGTTTTTCCCTATGTGCCGTCCTGTAATGACACGGACTCTGAACTTTAACACATTAAAATTATGGGTGAAAACTTGATGAGTGAAATGAAAAGTATGACAGGTGCCAAAGCACTTATGACAGCCATGGAAAGAGAAGGTGTTAAAGAGGTGTTTGGACTACCAGGTGGAGCAAACCTTCCGATGTATGACGAGTTTGCACGGTGTGATATAAGACACATTCTAGTAAGACACGAACAGTCAGCAGCTCACATGGCAGACGGCTTTGGGCGCGTAAGCCGAAAACCCGGTGTATGCTTTGCAACATCAGGCCCTGGTGCTACCAACATACTTACTGGTATTGCTACAGCACAGGCGGATTCAGCACCCATGGTAGCAGTGACTGGCCAGGTTCCAGTAGCTATGATCGGTCGTGACGCGTTTCAGGAAAGTGACATAATTGGTATGGCAAATCCTGTAGTAAAATATGCGTATCAACCTAGGTCGGCATCTGAGATTCCAGAAGTAGTTCGGAAAGGATTTTTCATTGCAAGAACCGGACGTCCAGGACCGGTCCTCATCGATGTTCCAAAGGATGTGCAGACAAACGAGTCTGAGATGGATTTTCCCAATGAGTTCAAGATACGTGGATACCATCCGTGGACAGACCCTGATATCACAAATGTACAAAAAGCAATAGATATGCTACTTCATGCACAAAAGCCCGTGATTCTTGCGGGAGGTGGAACAATAATCTCCTCAGCATTTGCGGAGCTTCAAGCTGTAGCTGAGACACTCTTGATTCCTGTGGTGACTACATTCAAAGGCAAGGGATCATTTCCAGAGACCCATCCATTATCTCTGGGACCAATAGGTATGCATGGACACGCCGAGGCAAACAAGATAATGACTGAAGCTGATTGTGTACTGGCAATAGGCACCAGATTTTCTGACCGTTCTGTGGGGACGTTTGAGGCGTTTGAGAGAGGACTCAAGATAATTCACATGGATGTAGATCCTGCCGAGATAGGCAAGAACCAGACGGCTCAGATAGCTGTAGTTGGGGATGTCCGCGCATCACTGCGAATTATGGTTAAGATGCTGGTACAGAAAGCAATTAAAAAAACAGATGACACACCATGGGTCAAGCATGTCAAGGAGATCAGGACATACTGGAAGGAAAATCTCAAGATACATCCAGGTGAGATGGCAGCGGCCAGAGTTTTGAGGAAGCTCAGAGAACTACTGCCGCACGACTCTATTATAACTACCGAAGTGGGACAGCATCAGATGTGGGCATCACTATTCTATGATGTCATTCAACCTGGTACGTTCTTTAGCTCCACCGGTCTAGGTACTATGGGGTGGGGGTTCCCTGCATCTATTGGCGCCAAAGTTGCAAAACCTGATGTTCCAGCTGTAGATATTGCAGGCGACGGCAGCTTCAGCATGACGGAAAACTCTCTTGCAACTGCCGTACTTGAAGATATTCCAGTAATAGTATTCTTGTTGAATAACTTTACGTTGGGTATGGTTGCTCAGTGGCAGAGGACATTTTATGAGAGAAGGATGATCGGCGTGGATCAGGGGAAATGTCCTGACTACGTTAGACTTGCTGAATCATATGGTGCTCAGGGAATCCGCGCCCAATCATTGGACGAGCTTGACAAGGCCATACGGACAGCACTTGGGAGCGATGTTGCCACTGTTATAGATATTCCAATTGATCCTGAGGAAGATGTGTTGCCATTTGTGGCACCTGGGACATCGCTATCTGAGATGATATTGCCATCGTGATCTGCAATGTGGGCAATTCTTTCTTTGTTGGTCGAAAATAAACCGGGTATACTGTTTAAGGTGACACACCTATTCCGATCAAGAAACTTTAACATAGATAGCATCTCGGTGGGAGTAACTGACAATCCTGAATATTCTAGGATGACTATAACTACCGTGGGAGATCAGAGACAGGTAGAACAGATAGCAAAACAGCTTGACAAGATGATTGATGTAATTGAGGTCAGACATCTAGATGAGCACAAGACAGTTTACAGGGAACTCAGCATTTTTAAGATCAGGGTTAACAATGCCAATGATAGTATGGAAATCAATAAACTGGCAAACGCATATGGTGGCAAGATACATGACGTAAAGAAAAATTCCATCATGGTAGAAATTACTGCCACGCCCGACCAGATACGTGCATTTGAGGAATTAGCGCGCCCATTTGGAATAGATGAGGTAGCTAGAACTGGAGTTGCTGCATTACAGAGGAGTGGAGCATGAGAATTCGCATCTTTGATACCACGTTGCGGGATGGGGAGCAGACACCGGGCATATCGCTGTCACCTGACCAGAAGCTATCTATTGCAAAAAAGCTTGACAAGTTGGGCGTTGATGCAATTGAGGCTGGCTTTCCGGTCGTCTCCAAAGGCGAGTCACAGGCAGTAAAGATGATTGTGGCAGAGGGACTCTCAGCTGAGATCTGTGGACTGGCAAGAACTCACAAGAAAGATATTGATGTCGCAGTGGACGCCGGACTAGATTATATTCATATGTTCATTGCGACCTCTGACATACATCTACAACACAAGCTCAGGATGACTAGAGATCAGATACTCGAAAAGGCAACCGAATCTGTTGAATATGCCAAGTCGCGAGGACTCTCTGTAGAGTTCTCGGCCGAAGACGCGACAAGAACTGATAAGGAATTCCTTAGACAAGTATTTGTTGCTGTGGCAGGGGCCGGTGCCAACAGACTTGATATTCCTGATACGGTGGGATATTCGACACCAAAATACGTGGCAGAGATCACTACTGATACCATCTCTGCAACAAATCTACCAGTAAGTGTCCATTGCCACAACGATTTTGGACTTGCAGTAGCAAATTCGCTGGCAGGAATTGAGGCCGGTGCTTCATGCGCCCATGTGACGGTCAACGGAATCGGCGAGAGGGCTGGAAATGCATCATTAGAGGAGCTCTCAATGGCTCTTCAGTGTCTCACGCATAACCAAAAGTTTGAGACCAACATAAAATCCGAACTGATCTATGATACATCCAGATATGTCTCTAGAATTGTGGGCATACAGGTGCAACCAAATAAAGCTATAGTTGGTGATAATGCATTTGGACATGAATCAGGTATTCACACGCACGGGGTGCTTAGCAATCCACTGACGTATGAGCCAATAAGCCCTGAATTGGTGGGGCGAAGGCGTTGGCTACAGGCTGGCAAACATGCAGGAATACATGGCATCAACGCGATGTTGGCTGAGTATGGTATAGTGCCCACGGAGATGCAATCAAAACAAATACTTGACAAGGTCAAGACGATTGCAGATCAAGGAATCAAGACCACGGATGTGGAACTGCTTTCAATTGCAAGTGACATACTTGGAGACACGGGGATAAAAAGACTAGTGCAACTTACCGGCTTTTCGGTCTCTACTGGAATAGGAACAATGCCATAT
This sequence comes from uncultured Nitrosopumilaceae archaeon, assembly GCA_964538885.1. Lineage (GTDB taxonomy): Archaea > Thermoproteota > Nitrososphaeria > Nitrososphaerales > Nitrosopumilaceae > JAPOPJ01. Next base: position 29,787 of record CAZIHR010000130.1, on the reverse strand, counting down.
GCATTTGTCAAGCTCAACATTGATGGTACTGACTTTATAGGTACTGACTATGGTGTGGGTCCTGTGGACGCTGCGCTCAATGCAATTCAAAAGATTACGGGAAAGATCTCTGAACTGCGAATAAAGGACTATGGATTGGCATCCATATCTGGTGGCTCTGCAGCTCTGTGTGAGGTGACTATACGAGTAGAGGATGCACAGGGGAACGGCGTTTCTGCAAAATCTGTTGGGGAGGATATAGTGACTACTAGTGTCCATGCGGTAATTGATGGCATCAACAGGATAATGCTCAAGAAATTGCTTCAGGAAAAACAAGCCAATTAGTGCTGGACTTGATATATGACGGAGATTGACATGTACAAGATCTCGCTTATCACTGGGGATGGCATAGGGCCGGAGCTGTCCGAATCTGCTGTATCTATACTTGACGCATTACATGACAAGCTTGGACTTGGACTTGAGGTAGAAAGATTATCTGCAGGCGATGGTGCACTGAATAAAACTGGAGCGGCTCTTCCAGAGGAGACGATCACATCCATAAGACGATCAGATGCGTGTTTAAAAGCACCTGTGGGCGAGTCAGCAGCTGATGTTATAGTTGTTCTAAGACGAATGCTTGATCTTTATGCAAACGTGCGACCAGCAAAGTCGTATCCGGGAATGCCCGCTTTGCACGATGATGTAGATATGGTGATTGTAAGGGAGAATACTGAGGATCTTTATGTTGGCAAAGAATTCTCACTTGGCGACTCTGCTGTGGCATTGCGGATAATCTCTGAGCGAGCTTCATGGAGGATTGCAAAGTACGCGTTCGAGTCAGCAATGCAGCGTAATTTGGCCAGAAAAGTCACATGTGTCCATAAATCAAATGTGATGCGAGTGACTGATGGACTGTTTGCAGATACGTGCGCCAAAGTGTCACGCGAATATCCTGATGTGACCTTTGAGCAAATGTATGTTGATGCATGTGCCATGAATATGATACGACAACCTGAACAATTTGATGTAATCGTCACAACCAATCTGTTCGGTGATATACTCTCTGATGAGTCATCTCAGGTTGTTGGTGGACTTGGAATGGCACCAGCTGCTAACATAGGGGATAATTTTGCACTCTTTGAGCCTGTACATGGTGCTGCATTTGATATTGCAGGGCGTAATATTGCAAACCCATCATCTTTTTTATTGTCAATCAAGATGATGACTGAATGGTTGAGCAGAAGAAACAATGATTCAAATTGTATGGATGCAGGGCGCCGACTTGAATCATCCATATTTAACTTGGTCAAATCTGGTACTGTGACCAAAGATATAGGTGGGGATTTGACCACAACCGAGTTTACCGCCGCAGTGATAGCAGGTCTCTAACAGTAGTAGTATGTGAAATAAAGCTTATTCTGCATTTTCACATTTTGCTATTATGTCTGCGTACTGGATCAGAGGAACTATTCTGACTGAGTTGAAGCTGGCAAGTTTACTGTCTATTGCAACTTGTTGAATTAGGTGTGGATCGTCTGCTTCTATCACCCATAGAAATGTATGTTCTAGTGCTGAGTGGTACTGTCCAATGATTTGGCTTATCTTGTATTTTTCTTTGAGTAGTACTGGATCTTCAAGTGTTATTCTTCCATCTCGTACTGCCTTTTTACTGTCTTGATTGTTAAGTGGACAACTCTCCACAGTATGTTCGCCATACAATCCAAACAGCGCCATTGATTACATGTTGGTTTTGTACTATTTAATCGTATTTTGAATCATGTTGTCTTACAGTTTTATTTTTCTGTGAATTTTTATAATGCTGGTATGACACCATTGTACAATGGTAATCTGTTGTATCTGCAAGTATAATGCGACAAAATTGAAGATCAAGGATGGTAACCCAAAATACAGAGACAAACCCATATGTAAGGAATGTCAGGAATACAGAAAGCTACTACAGGAAACCAAATAGATTTAGTGTGCTTGATCTTTTTACTTGCAATTTATGTGTCTTGTTCCACACATTTGGCATTTATGTGGATGCATTCTTGTTTCTTTCCACCCACTGTTCATACATCTTGATTAGCGCGTCCACATCTTCTACTTCTTTTGAATATGCAACAATCACCCCAAAGGTGCCTTTGTTGTCATGTCCTCTTGCAAAATACCCCCAATATTCATCAGGAAGCTTTCGATAGTTGTTCGAATCGTGGGAGACACCAATCAAGTTGTTGCCTACAGTCTCTGTTATCCTCTTTGCGTCATCTGGTTCTATCATGGGATGTATAGAGGAACTGTCGAATAAAAACCAGCTATGGCTTCAATCTGTCTGGATCTCTCGGGTACAAGACAACTTCACGTACGTTGTTGACACCTGTTAATATGGTCAAAAGCCTGTCTAGGCCCATTCCCCAGCCTGAGTGGGGTGGCATGCCCCAATCAAATACATTCAGATGGTCGGTAAACTGTGTTGGGTCAAGGTCTTGTTCGACCAGTCTTGACTTGAGAATCTTGGGATCGTGTAATCTAGTGCCTCCAGAAGCAAGCTCCAGATAGCCGTACTGCAAGTCAAAGGACCGTGATAACGTCGAGTCCTCATCTTTCTCTCTTATATAAAACGGCTTGAGCTTCATGGGCCAGTCTGTAAGAAAGAAAAAGCTCGGGTGCCTCTCTCCGATCATCCTTAGATGTGAATCCAACAAGTCATCTCCAAACTTGATCTTCTGACCTGCTTCTGATAATTCATTGATGCACTGTGAGTATGTAATTCTTTCAAACGGCGTGTTGGGAACGTTGATTGTGTGGCCTGTCATCAACTGTTCATTTTTGCAGATCTTTGATGTGTGGGCGCATACCTGAACCACCATATCTTCAAGCACATCCATTACGTCATTATAGTCCATAAATGCCGCCTCAATATCTACACTGGTAAATTCGCTGAGGTGTCGACCTGTGTGCGAGTTCTCCGCCCGGTAAAAGTTTGATATCTCAAAGACACGTTCAAGGCCCACCGTCATCTGCTCCTTGTACAGCTGCGGACTCTGTGCTAGGTATGCTTTTCTTCCAAAATATTCTAGTGAGAACAAGTTAGCTCCTCCCTCACTTGCACTACCTATGATCTTTGGCGTGGTTATCTCGATAAATTTTTTGTCTACAAGCGTACTTCGTAGTGACTGCAGGACGTGGTGTCTTATCTTGAATATTGATGCGGTCTTTTTGTTTCTCATGTCTAGTGCTCTGTGGTTCAGGCGTGTGTCCATATTGCTTTCCTTCCTTCCAATTGGATCCACAGGTAGTGGGTGGATTGCTCTTGCAAGAACGTCTATCTTGTCTGCCTTTACTTCGAATTCAAAGTCGTGTGCCTTGGTGTCTTGTACCGTGCCACTGACGCTGATGACACTCTGCCTGTTCAATTCTCCAAGTTTCTCATTTATTTCTCCCTTGGCTATTATCTGAGCAATGCCTGTCACATCACGTAATGTGATAAATGACATCTTACTCATCTTTCTAAGATCTTCGATCCATCCGCATACGATTACTTGTTTACCAACAAGATTCGGCACCAATGCACCTATGTCGTGCGTCTTAACAAAACCCACAATCATCTCCCTGCCTTTATCTCAAACTCTATCTCAACATCTAAATTCCTAACATCTTTGACTATGCGTTTTACTCTATCTGTGTCGATGGGGAATTTTGGTGACCACTTGCCAGATATTATGGCTTTTGCTTTTTGTTTACCGCCGGGTGCCCAAACTGAGTTGACAGACAGTACTTTTGTAGGAAAAAGTAGATTCTCAATGAACCTTTCGTCTGTATTGTCTGCATCTACAAGCCATATCATCTTCTTAAACTTGCTCCGTATGTTTCTATACATTGTACGACTCTTCCTGACTGTGGCAATATCGCTTTTTGAAAGAATTATGATCATATTTTCACCTATCTCTCTACATGAGAACAACGTGAATCTGTTTACATCTGGTTCTTTTTTTATTAGACTGACAAGTTTTATTGAAGCTTCGACATCTGCCTCAGTTATACTGCCATTCTCAAGCTTTGCTTCACACTGGGGGCAAAGAACCTTGTTTTTTGCATCCAAATTACATATTGGAAGATTCACTAATTAACTGGTTTCTAGTCTGGCTTATATCCCTTAGGTAGTATTGTGCTATACTCTACAATCTTTTAATGTCGTTGTATGTGGTTAATTCCATAAATAAATCCAATATTTGTTGGGAAATTAGAAAAATTCATCATATGTGGTATCTTAATATAATGAATAATTTCTTCCTATTTCACATGGAACAAGGCACCGTAAAATGGTTCAACCGAACTAAAGGCTTTGGCTTTATCGAAAGAGAGTCCGGCACCGATCTATTTGTTCACAAATCAGATGTTGACGGATTCATCAATGAAGGCGATAAGGTGGAGTTTGAAGTGGGCGAAGGACGAAAGGGTCCTGCTGCACAAAACGTCAAAAAATCAGCATAGACACCAGAATTTCAATTTATTAAATTCCGTCTAGCTTTTTATTATTTTGTTATCAATTAAACATATTTTCCACTCAAAAATCTTTGGGAATGTGCTTGTTCTCCTTTAGCCATCCCACTTGAGGCAGTGTGAATCTCCAAATGATATCACCCATCACCTTCTCATTAAAGTCCCATGGGGCGATAATTACGATGTCATTGTCGCGTATCCATACCCTGCGCTTTAGTTTACCTCTTATCCTTCCACGTCGTGTGATGCCATCGGTACACTTTATCATGACGTATTCGCCACCCATCATCTTGAGTACTCTGCCAAACATCTCTCCTTCTTCTGGAAGGCGGATCTCCTTTAACGCACTCTCATTTTTTACCTGACGTTTACCCATGGTATTAGTCACAATTATGACCATATAACTGTGGCTTATTGCTTTCAGTAGTTTGGATGTATATTTTGAGTATGTGTTTGTATCGTAAGCCATGTATGATGATATCGATTGCACATGTTCCATGATGAGTATGCACACGTCGTGGTTTTTTTGAATGGTTTATTTATCAACTTGAGCGCGTATATGTTATGGCACTTGAAAAATGGGCTGCAGTTGCCAGCTTGGGACTATATGCAATGTTTGCTGGTGAAATGGTTTCTGTGTATCACTTTATGGCAAATCCTCCAAATGACTTTGAGTTCGGTCCTGTTTTTGAAGCAAACCCAAAACTACTCCAGTTCATCTCTATAGGTGTTGCCCCTGCATCAATTCTTGCAACATTGTCGTACATTCTGTCTAGGCGATTTGGCTCCAGACAGAGCGGCATATTGTTGGTTGCAGGTGGCGCGGTGATGTTTGCGGGAATGATATATTGTCATTCTCTACTTGATAGTATTGATGAGGCATATATGACTGACAGTGTCAACTTGGTACCGTCGATGTTTATGGCAATATCTGCTGCGGTAATTCTTGTTGGCTTTAAACTCTTCAGAACAAAGAAGAGGCGACCCAAAAAGGAATATTTTTAGTTATGATCAAATCTCATGGCATTTCCACTGTTTCTGAATCCCAATCTTTTGTAAAACATTGCCAAGTTGTTCGTGCAGTGAAGAATCGATTTGTAGCAACCTCGTGAGCTTGCAATATCTAGTGCATGATTGACAAGCTTTTTGCCTACTGCCGCTCCCTGATATTTGGTATCTACTGCAACATCTTCTATATGTGCTGCTCTTCCACCATTGTGAATGAACTTTTGTTCTATAATTATAGTGGCACATCCAACTATCTTTCCATCCAATTCTGCCACCACAATAATGTGATCTGGATCTCCTTCAACTTTCTTACATATGTTGCTTGCCACTTTATCATCTAGTTCACTTGCCTTTTGTAGCGCGTCAAGCGAAGTAAGAAAGCCATTCTGTAGATCTTTTTTTTGTAATTCTCTAATGGTGACATCCTTCACACTTTCACATCTCCGTTACACGCCAATGCTCTTGACTTGCCTTGTTGTATGCTGCAACGTCTCCAATATCCGTAAACTCTCTGCTTGATACAAAGCTGCCGACGCGTCTCTTCACAATGAGCTTTTTTATGAGTTGATCCATCCCATATGATTTACTAGTGGGAATCATATCTAGCACCTCTTGCTCCATTATATAGCACCCCACGTTGATATTTTTTGTAATCTCTGGTTTTTCATCCCATCGAGTTATCCTTCCAGTACTTGTTGTCCTAATTACTCCATACTGTAGGTTAGTTTTGTATCTGTATAGTGCAACAGTGATTGAATTTTTACTTTTCTTATGTGCTTGAATCATACTTTGTAATCCAAATCTGTAGATGGCATCACTGTATATGCATGCAAATCTATCATCAATGAATTCTTGTGCTGTCTTTAGCTGACCTGCTGTTGCAAGTTGCCTGTCTGAGATGGCATATTCTATGTTGACTCCAAACTTTGTACCGTCTCCAAAGTATCTCTTGATGACATCACCCATATAGCTGATGCACAAAATAACTGATCTAATTCTATTTTTGCGAATCCACTCTATGATGTGTTCCAATATGGGCTTTCCAGCTATGGGCAACATGGGTTTTGGCATAAATTCTGTGTATGGTCGGAGCCTAATTCCGAGACCTCCGGCAAGAATCACTGCCTTCACAGTGTTTTTTTGGATCGCGGTTATTTAACTAGTATTTTATTTGTGTTTAATTGACATGCAGATACTCTATCACGGTCCAAAAATATCACATACCTCATATGTCTGCTCTACAATATATTGCCCTGACACATCGCAGTAAATTTGTGGTGTCAATTATCAACACCTACGTAAATGCTGTCTGCAGCTTCCTGATTACCTCGACCGGATTTCTACCAAATATAATTATCATCGGCTCCTTGCCGTGATCTCCGCAGTGAAATATAACATCAGGCACTCTAGATGATCTTTTTAGTGCAGTACTGATGCCCCATGCTATCGACTTGCCTTCTTTATTTTTTATATTGGCAGGTTCTGATCTCCGATCATATCTAAGCACTGTCAGCCCTGTCTTCTTTAGTGTGGATATTGTACTCTTCTCAAACTTGATGTTGACTGCTGACCTAATTGAGGGAAACTGTTTTGCAACCACAAGTACTGCTGATGCAACGTGCTTTGAACCACCGTATCTGATCTCTCCTGCAACCATAATGCCACTACCTGTACGCACAATTCTGCCATCCACTCCCATGATATCGCTGGTGGAAGCTGGTCTGGCTTTAGAAAACACAAAGTTTGTCTGGCACTCTGGTATCTTTTCATGTATGTTTTTAATTCTAGCAAATTCATCTATTGCATTCTCTAACATGTTGTTCATAGAGTTCTTTTTGCTGTGCAGCGTGATGCGCTTCCCTGTTCCAATCTTACCCGAATTCCGAATGGACTCGTAGGCAAATCGTCCTGCAAACTGCACCGCATCTATAATCGATCTTTTTCTTGCAAGTGCGTGACATATTGCTAGTGAGTAGTTGCATCCGCCACCGTGATTTGTCCTTGGTAATTTCTTGTGAGAGATACGGTACTCTTTGTTTCCAGCTAAGACATGGTCAGTTATTATATCTCTTTTAATAATACCGGTGATCACTACGTTGTCGGCACCCATCTGTTGTAGATACAGTGATGATTTCCTGATAGACTCTGTTGACCTTATTTTGAGTCCAGTTAACAATTCGGCTTCTTGTACGTTTGGGGTAATAATGGTTGATAGTGGAATTAGAAGCTTCTTAAGATGTGTTATTGCATCTTTTCTTATCAGCATTCCTCCGGTGGTGGATTGCATTACAGGATCCAACACCACTGGCACATCAATTTCAGCCAACATATCTGCAACAATTTTGATTGTTTCTGTGTTGTGTACCATTCCTATCTTGACTGCACTCACTTTAAAGTCAGACAAGACCATCTTCAACTGTTGCTTCAGGATTCTTGTCGATACTGACTCTGCAATACCAAACTTTATTGTGTTTTGGCTTGTCACCATAGTGACTATTCCCAAACAGTATGATCCGAGTGATTCACAAGCCCTTATGTCTCCCTGAATTCCTGCCCCTGATGATGGATCTGAACCGCCTATCGAAAGTATGTTTAGCATCATACTGAAATGTACCTGTTTTTTCTTAAATTTTTCATTACCTATATGAGAATTGTTGTAAAGTTTTAGAGGCTTGTAGTAGTTATATTGAAGAGTACTATATCAATCTGTTAAAGTATGCATCGACATCATGATCATGACACAGAAATACATTATGATGCTTCTTTTACACATTCTGACGAACAAAAAGAATCCTTTATACTCTGAAATTCCCTTCCACAGTGTTTGCATTCTCTCAGCGTTCTCATATCACATATTACACAGCATCGTATAAAACAAGTCCTTTGCCTCTATATTCCTGTAACGTGTTACAAGATTATTTAAATCGGGTCATCTTGTAGAAGACATATGGGAACGCAAATGAGTTCTGCTCGTCGGGGAATTGTCACTGACCAGATGAGGCAGATTGCTAGAGATGAAAATGTGTCCGTGGAGTGGCTTTTGCCTCGTATTGCGCGCGGCTCTATCATCATACCTAGCAACAATGCTAGAAAACAGAAGATACACAATGTAGGTATTGGTAGAGGCCTTAAGACCAAGGTAAATGTCAACATTGGAACGTCGACCTTACATGTAGATATAGATGAGGAGATCAAAAAGGCCAAAGTTGCAGTAAAATATCACGCGGACACCATGATGGATTTGAGTGATGGTGGTGATGTCAGAAAGATCAGACAGACACTGCTCGAAGAGGCCCCGTTGACTTTTGGTACTGTGCCAATCTATGAGGCATACAACCGCGGTGTTGAAGTGCACAAGAACCCTTTGAATCTTACTGAGGATGACTTTTTGAACGCATTCGAGAACAATGCCAAAGATGGCGTGGACTATACCACAATTCACTGTGGCATCACAAAAGAAATTGCCGGGCGTATACTTGGTGTGCAGCGATATGGTGGAGTTGTGAGTAAGGGTGGTACCATCACTGCCGCTTGGATGCTCAAGCATGACAAGGAGAATCCATATGTGACTCATTATGACTATCTTGTGGAGACTGCAAGAAAGTACGATGTCACATTCAGCCTCGGTGATGCATTACGTCCAGGCTCTATATTGGACTCACATGACGAGCTACAGGTTCAAGAAATGATCAATATTGCGCGACTTACAAGACGCGCACATGATGGAGACATACAAGTGATGGTGGAAGGACCTGGTCATGTTCCACTTAACGAGGTGGCAACCAACGTCCGGCTTGCCAAGTCATTGATAGGCGACGTGCCGTATTATGTCTTGGGACCGCTTGTTACTGATGTGGCATCAGGACATGACCATATTGCAAGTGCAATAGGTGCTGCTGTGTCTGCAAGTGAGGGAGTTGATCTACTGTGTTATCTTACGCCGTCTGAACACCTTGCACTTCCAAATGCCGACGAGGTTAAGGCTGGTCTTATAGCTTATCGTATAGCAGCGCATGCAGGAGATCTTGTCAAGATACGTGACAAGGCAATAAAGTGGGATATGGCAATGACCGAAGCGCGTAGAACACTTGACTGGGAGAAGCAACTAGCCCTTTCAATCGATCCTGAGGAGGCAGCCCGGATCCATGGCAGAACAGGTCAGCATCCAGGAAACAATGTCCCCTGTACTATGTGTGGTGGGGCGTGCGTCTACATGATGCTCCCACAGCAAAAGCGATATGATAAAGACATTCAGCTAGAGCAAGCTAGTTAGGATCGTTCCTAGACCTGGCACTGTCCTATATTCTCCCAATTTAGTTTCATATATCCACCTGTATTCCGAGTTCTCCCAGTTGAGTGTGATATGTGTATACTTTACATCAAAGAGAAATGGGAATATCTCCCATGTGCGTCCATCACTGAATGTAGATCTTATTTTCACACTTTTTGCTGAGGCGGCCAGTGTGATTTTATCTTCTGAAATTCCAACTTCCTCCAATATCTCTGTCTTTGCACGTAATAGTGGCTCTTCATTTCCTTCTATGATGCCACTTATTCCTGCCCACAATCCCTGCATCGTCCTTACTCTGTCACTCCTCTTAAGAATCAGGAATTTGTCATTGTTCCTGAGAAATACAGTCACGACTCTCGTGATGCACATTGTGTCTATTTTTCCACTACCTTGACCATCTTGGTTAGTTTCTTGTATGATTCATCAAGATCAATGTTCTCAGATAGCCTATCTTGACATGCCTTGATATATTTTATAACTTCTTCAGTCTTTGATTCTTGCACCGCGGTAAGCAACCTTCCTATATCTTTCCATAGTTCTTCTGCAACTCTCCTGATCTCAGGGTTGGCAATAATGGTCTCAATGAGCTCGGGAGATTCTGTCATAATGCTTTCTGCAAGTGTTTTTTGAACTCTGAATGTGGTACCAGACATCTTATCTGTAAGTGTTATCTTTTCATCCTTTGAGATGATGTTTGCAAAGACAAGGTTTAGCAGATGAGTTAATCCTAGAATCACTGCTATTTTTTTGTCGTGTTCTGCGGCATCTATGGTGACAAAGTTGGCACCATCAAACAGTGTTTTTGTCACGGCAAGTTCCTTTTTCGCGTCCTTGATGGGAACTGAGATTATGTTTTGACCTCTTATTGTCTTTACACCTGGTCCGAACATGGGGTGGATACATATGGGATTGATCTTGTTTGGTACTTTCATGAGTGATGATACCACCTTGGACTTTTCAGAGGAGATCTCTATTAGGTATGTTCCATGTTTCATCTCCTTTGCGATCAGTCGTATTATCTCTGGCGTCCTTCTTGTGGGTGTACATAAAATTACATAGTCTGCTTTGAGTATGGCACCTACCAGAGAGCTTGCCTGAATCACCTTTGCTGGAATCTTGTTTTCTGTGTCGTATCCTGTGACCTCAAATTCTTTGTTTAAGAAATACTTTGAGAGCCATGTTCCCATCTGGCCTCCTGCTCCTATTATTGTGATCTTCTTCATATCTGTTCTAGCTCCCTGTAAAGTATATTCATACCTTGCATTAGTATATTTTCATCTTGGCATGCTGAGAGCCTGATAAATTCCTTATATTTACCGAATCCTTCTCCTGGTGCCACTGCAACTCCTCTTTCCAAGAGCCTATTTGCAAACTTGGTACCGTCAAATTCCTGCTTGCGTGGTCTTGTATATAGGTACATTGCTCCCTCGGGTTTGACAAATTCCATATTCATCTCTGTAGCCTTGGTAGTCATTATTTCAAGTCTGTCTTTTATTGTCTTTGCATTTGGGGATGTATCCGTTTCCAGTGCTCTGATTGCTGCATATTGAATTGGTCCAGCAACATTTGTCAGACATAATGATGTCATCTTTGCAATTCTAGATATGGTCTCCGTGGAGGCTACTGCATAACCTATTCTAAATCCAGTCATTGCATGTGACTTTGAGAATGACTGGGTCACAATACTATTGTCGTAATTGTAGGTGAGTACACTCTTCCATTCATCATGAGAATAATCTGCATAAATCTCATCACTTAGCACGTACATGCCATTGTCCATTACAATTCTCATCAATTCGTCTTGACTGCGCACTGAAAGTATCTTTCCAGTTGGGTTGTTTGGATAATTGAGAACCAACATCTTTGTGCTGGGGTTGATCATCTCCACGATCTTGTCTGCATCGGGTTCCCATCTCTCTTCCAACGTCGTGTGAAGTGTCTTGACCTTGATCCCTGCATGTCTTGCACAGTCCTTGTATGCTGGCCATGCAGGTTCAATTACAATCATCTCATCTCCTGGGTTGAGTAGAGTTGTGATTGTAGAAAAGACGGAGAATCGTGCACCTGGACTTGCAAGGATGTTACTTTGTGTCACCTTTGCATCAAATCTGTCTGATGCGTACCTTGATACTGCTTCCCTGAATTCTGGCATCCCCAGAAAGTGCCCGTACTTGTAGTGTCCATTTTCACAAGCTTGATTTAGTGCATTTTGTACTCTCTCTGGCGGAGCAAAGTCTGGTTGTCCAACCTCCATGTGAATTATCTTTTTACCTTGTTCTTCAAGTGCCTTTGCCTTGTGATATACATACAAGTGCGTTTGTTTATCCTTAAATTGTACCGTGATTGATTCGTTAAGCAAAAAGCTGAGAAATCTGGAAGCTATTGTGGTGTCAAGGCCGATCTGACTCGACTGCTGATATATGTTGTTGTGCAAGTCAGCCTCTCTTGATTCATCTATAATATCCTTTCTAGCAGTTTTTTTGAGTTGACCAATTTCTCGTGCCACGTCGTTTCTTTCTTTAAGCATCTTCATCATGTTGATCGTAATTTCGTCAATTCTGCTACGGAGCTGGTCTATCTCTGTCATATTTCTTATATCACCTGTTTTATTTTTCCAGATAAAATTGCATGATCTGCCAACGTCAATGCCACCAGTGAGTCTACTATGGGTGGTGCCCTTGGGACTACACATGGATCATGCCTTCCACCTACACGTAGAATTGTCTCCTTTCTTGTGCGAATATCTACCGTTTTTTGTCTTTGTGCTATGGATGATGCTGGTTTGAATGCAATACGTATGGTTATTGGCATACCGTTTGATATGCCACCAAGTATGCCGCCTGCATTGTTAGTTCTCGTGACTATCTTGCCATCTTTCAGTGTATATGGATCATTGTTTTCTGAGCCGTACATCTTGGCACCTTCAAATCCTGAGCCAAATTCTACACCTTTTACGGATGGGATGGAAAAAATCGCCTTGCTCAGATCTGATTCAAGTGAGTTGAATATGGGCTCTCCTAGTCCTATGGGAACATTAGTGGTGATCGATTCAATTATTCCTCCAAGCGAATCACCTCTGTGCCTAGCATCTAGAATCGACTCTTTCATCTTTTTTGCTGTTCCTACATCTGGACATCTCACATCATTTTTGTATATTCGTCTTTCCATCCCGCTCTCAAACTTTCTCTTCATTTGAATCTGGCCTATCTGGGCCACAAAAGAGTGTGTTTGGATACCTAGTGCTACCTTGAGAAGCTTGCGTGCAATTGCTCCTCCCATGACGTGAGTAGCAGTCAGTCTACCAGAGAATCTACCTCCCCCTCTATGGTCATTAAAACGGTTATACTTTATCATGGCAGGAAAGTCTGAGTGACCTGGTCGCAACTTTGTCTTTAGTGCCTCATAGTCACTTGACTTTTGATCGCTGTTTTGTATGATCATGGTAATGGGTGCACCAGTTGTATATCCTCTAAAAACTCCTGAGATTATCTTCACTATGTCACCTTCCTTTCGTTGGGTAGTTATTGCTGACTGTCCTGGCTTCCTCAAGTTGAGCATTGGCTGTATATCTTTTTCATTGAGTCGCAATCCTGCAGGACATCCATCTAGGACGGCACCAATTGTCTTTCCGTGGCTTTCGCCAAAACTGGTCAATACAAGACGGCATCCAATTGAGCTAGTTGACAATACATTACCCATGGTTGAGATGCTTATAATTATGGCGCGACTGCCAACACTATCGTGCCTATCATAAAATATCTCTGTTTTCACTTTTCTGATTTTTATACTGTGATGATTCCTGCACCAAGTTCGTTCATACTTTCTATGAATCTTGGATATGATACTGCTACTGACTCGGGATCCTTTACAATACAATCTCCCACAAACATGCCTGCGATACAAAATGCCATGAAAAGCCTGTGATCTCCTTTTGGGTCAAACTCTGCTCCATGCAGTTTTTCAGACGGCTCTATGACTAGACCATCCTCTCTCTCCTGAATCTTTATTCCTGTCTTTTTCAATTCTCTATTTAGTATGGCAATTCTGTCGGTCTCTTTCAGCCGTGCGTGACCTACATTGAATATAGTTATGGGTTCTGATGCCTTTAGTGCAAGTATTGACAATGCTGGAAGCAGATCTGGAGAATTGCTCAAGTCAAATCTGCCTCCTAGTATAGTTTGAGGGGCATTGACTGTAATGCTCTCATCTTCAATTTGTACCTTTACCCCAAGCCTTTCAAGAATATCTATGAATACCTCGTCCCCCTGTGGCAGACCTCCGATGGTTCCTTTTATTGTGACATCCTTTCCGTTCAGTGAAGCTGCCGACAACAGCAATGCAAGGCTTGAGGAATCTAGAGGGATGTGAAATATGGTGGGTGTGTATGTCTGTGGCATGATGCTGTATCTTTTGTATGGTATTGTCGTATTGGTATTTACACCAAATTTTCTCATGGCAGATACTGTTGCGTCAATATATGGCTTTGAGACCACGTTGCTTTTTATGTGAATATTAATTCCTTCTTCTGTAAGTGGGGCACAGATCAATAATGATGAGACAAATTGGCTTGAGACGTTTCCATCAATGAAGACTTCTCCACCCTTTATCTTGCCGGTAACCGTGAACGGAGGCTTTCCATCATCTGAGGTACATTTTGCACCAATAGATTCTAGTGCATCAAGCAGCGGACCCATCGGTCTTTTTCGTAGACTTTTGTCTCCTGTGAGCGTTATCTTTTGGGAAAAAAGCCCTGCAATCCCAGCTGCAATTCTGATGGTTGTGCCAGAATTTGAGGCATCAATATGTGACACATCTGCATTATACTGTATGGGATTTTTGATCACAATGTCCTGACCTTCCCTCATTATATCTGCACCAAAGTTTCTACAGGCCATGATTGTGGCTTTTGTATCTTCTGAGAATAGAACATTTTTGATTCTGCTGTTTCCTGCCAATGCTGCAAGAAATATTGCTCTGTGCGTGTAACTCTTGTTTGGGGGGCAAGTGATCCTACCTGTTATGGATGTCTTTGATATCTTACACTTCATGTGCCTCGGCCTTTACATTGCTGATTCCTGACGTGATAGTATATCCTTCCATACCATCAAAGATTTTCTTTATCTTTTTTGCATATGCTCTATTTGTGATTGCTGCGATTGCAGGGCCATTACCAGACACTGATGCTCCATATGCGCCTTTTTCCATCAGATCCGTAATAGTTGTTGGATCCGAGTTCAATGTAACAGATGTTGCCAAACCGTTGACTACCATGGCATCCCAATATCTTGCTTTGAGTGCAAGCTTCCATGCTTTCTCAAAGACAGCAGACATTGTTCTGAGATTTTTAATATTGCCGCGCTTTCTGTTTTTTGGAACAAATATGATTGCGCTAAGATCTGTTGGTCCTTTTTCTGAACGAACTCTTCTTCTTCTTAGATTGTCAGTTACGTTAAAGCCACCATAGTAGCATGAGCATGCATCATCAAATGCGCCTGTAATACTTACGCCTGTCTCAATCGATGCATCAATCCCAGCAGCTAGGATCTGCCTGTCTGTGGCATGCGGCTTGAATATCTTGGCACATGCCATGGCAACTGCTGATGAGATGGCACTAGAGCTCTTCAGTCCATATCCTGCAGGAATCTCTGTGTCGACAGATAACAAAATCCTGCTTTTTTGGAGGTTCTTCTTTGAAACCATTTTACGTACTGTTCCTTCCACTAATCTTGAACTGACATTCTTGTATTTTGATTCTAGTATGATTCCTCTTCCATGTTCTACCTCTGCTGTAACGCACACCTTCAAGTCTATTCCTAGTGTGGCACCCTTGCCTGTAGCAATTGCATTTACTAGCGACACTGCACCGTGCACCGTGGCCTGAACCCTCATTTATGCTCCTCCTAACAATGCCCTTTTCATGGCGTTGTAGGGTGCTTGAGTGTGGTGCCAAATCTCAAAAGATCTTACTGCTTGTCCCAACAACATTTCATACCCATAGATGATTGTGGCTCCTTCTGCCTTGGCCTTTTCTGTAAAATCTGTCTTCATTGGTCTATACACTATATCATATACTGTGGTATTTTTTTTGATACCTTTAAAGGAAATTGGACTCTCTTCTTTATTCAGTCCTATTGATGTTGCATTAATTATTATATCGTGATTTCTTGCCGCGTCTACTGCATGTATTGTGGAAACTGGATTCGCGTCAAGACCCATCCTCTTTGCAAATAATGTGAGCTCTCTTGCATTTGTAGATGTTCTATTTGCTATTGTGATATGTCCTGCATGTTCTCTTGCCAGTGCAGCAGTAATGGCTCTTGCTGCTCCACCTGCACCAAGTAGTAATATCTTTGTACCATTGATTGTAATATCTTTCTTTTTGAGCGGATCCAAAAACCCATCCATGTCAGTATTATATCCTTTCAAGAGGCCGCCATCGTTAACTACTGTGTTCACTGCACCCGCCATACTACATGATTCATCTGTCTTGTCCAGATATTTCATCATGGATATCTTGTGTGGGATAGTTACATTGAATCCTGCAATTTCTGCATTCTTCAATGAATGTACCCCTTCTTCTAATTCATCTTTGGAGATCTTGTATGCGATGTATGAGCAATTTAGCCTCATCTCCCTAAATGCAGCACTGTGTATGTTTGGTGATAGGGAGTGATCTATGGGATCTCCAATGACTGCAAACGTTTTGGATGTCAACGTGTCCGTCCTAGATGTTTTGTTATTCTTTTTATCTTGTCTACACTAAATTGTCCTGGGGCCACGGGTTTTCCTAGTGAGACATATGTGTATGGGCTACCGAGATACATGGACAGAATCCTTGATATTTTTCCTCTATTGCCCATGGAAAACGCAATCAACGTCTTCTTTTCAGCTCCTGCATACAGCTCAAGTATTCTTGTAGAGTCTTCTATGGTTCTAGCTGTGGTGACTATCTTTACATTCTTTGAGAATTTGGACATCTCTACAAACATCTTTTTTAGAGTTTCTTTTGTAGGTGTACCTGTAAAGTCGTGCCATGATACTAGTATGTCTGTCTTGGTTCTCTTTAGTTGATCTATTAACTGCTTGTTTCTTTTTAATGTGTTAAATTCAACATCTAACAAGAATGGACAATATTCGGCAACCAGTCTGATGATTGAGATTCTTTCTGATTCACTTCCAGAGAATCTACCTCCCTCTGATTTGGGTCTCAGTGTGCACACTGCTTTTTTCAAGTATTTTTTTGTAAGGTGTAGTGCTTCTGGAATTTGTTGTACATCTAGAAAATCAAGTCGGAGCTCCACCAACTCTGATTTTTTGAGTGCCAGTTTGATTGCGCGCTCTATTTTTCTTGGTGTATCCTCTGCTATGGAAACACATGTTTTGTATGTCATTTTTCTAGGATATATTCGTCTGAGACTTCCATCCCAAAGTGCCGTCCGGTAGCAGTTTTGGCAAATACTAGTACCGAGTCACCATTTTTGAGATGTGTAGCTGAGACGAGCTTCCCATTTGGTCTTACAAAACGGATGGTTTCTGCGTCTTGGGCAATTATTCCGCCTACCTCGTCTCCGTCAGTTGCTTTGATCATCAGCATGGGCCTTCGTTCTATCTTTGATCTGCCTACTGTGGCACGCCTAGCCATTCCTTTGGAATTGACTATCATGACCTCGGAGCCGGTCTCCACTTCTGAGAGGTAGTTCGTGGTTCCGTCAGGTGCAAGTGTATAGCAATGTACCGCCCCTGCATTCACACGAAAAGGTCTAGGCGAGGTAAAGGATGAGCCGACTGATTCATTGTGTACTAGAAACAGGAAATTTGACCTACTTCCTATGAGCATTCCTTCCCCCTTGTGTAACATGGATGCAGTGTCAACGCATACTCTTTCACCATCTCCGACCTCTTTTATCTCAAGTATTTTGGCACGTTTTAACTCAAAGCTCTTTGTACCTAGGTATACCATAGTCTCTCTGACTTCACCAATTGAGGATGTGGTGAATATGACTCCGTCCACCCCGACCTCTAGTATTGAGAACATCTTTCGTACCTCCTCTGGAGTGCGTGCAACTGCAAATACACTTGTGTGAATTTTGTGCAATTTTGCAATGATGTTTTCTAGAGGTATTATCTTCCAATCTTTTACTTCAACTATGACAAAGTCGAGTCCTTTCTTTGCTGCCTCTAGTATGTCGTCGATATCACGGTTTGATGTTACCTTGAATTTCTTGCCAATTTTTTTGCCTCGTTGTTTTGTGATTGTGTCTTTTTCCTGAATTGTATAGTCGGCAGATGTCGACTCGAATATGGTCTTTAGATTTGTTTTGCCTTTGATCTTTTTTGAATCTAGATACACTGTACTTATTCCTTCTGCTTCTAATTGGGAAAGAAATTTTGCAAGCTGAGTTTGTGACACCTTTGGTCGCACAATCAGTTCTTTCTTTTTATTCAATTTTTTTCACTGCTTCCTTGGCCGTCTCCTTTCTAAAGATTATTGCTGCCAGCGCGTTTGTCATCTTTTCTGGCGATTTGTGTGCAAAAATATTCCTTCCGTATGTGACACCTTTTGCCCCCGCATTCATGGCGTCTTCGGTCATCTGAAGTATGTCTAAATCTGTATTTGCCTTTGGCCCACCTGCAATCACGATTGGAACAGGAGTGCTCTTCACAATCTTTTCGAACGAGTCTATATCTCCTGTATATACAGTCTTTACAATATCTGCACCACACTCTGCACCTATGCGTGCCACATGGCCCACAATTTCAGGATCGTGTGGATTCTTAATGTTCTCGCCTCTGGGGTACATCATTGCAAGGAGCGGCATGCCCCACCTGTGGCATTGCGATGCAGTCATTCCGAGTTGTTCAAGCATCTCTGGTTCTTCCTTTCCACCTATGTTTATGTGGAGTGAGACACCGTCTGCACCAAGTGCAACTGCTTCTTTTACTGTGCCTGTCAGCATCTTCCTGTTGGGTGACATTGAGAGTGCAGTACTTCCTGAAAAGTGAACTAATATTCCCACTCTTGCAGGTCTCTGCATCACCTTTAGCATTCCCTTGTTTATGATTACGCTTGTAAGTCCATGTCTCTCACATCTGTATATCATTGATGCAGGATCCGCGAGTCCCTCGATGGGTCCGTTTGAGATGCCGTGATCCATGGGAATGCAGAGCATCTTTCCCTTACGTAGGATGCGTTCAAGCCTGATTTGTTGACCTGATACCATGAGTGGATTTGTTTTTGTACCCTACTTAAAAATAACGAGTTTGCTTACACTTGTTACTTGATGTGTTTGTGGGTGCAGCTTGATGTTGCTCATATCATATCGTGATAATTAGAGCAAGTTAATACGTAGAAAAAAATGAATCAATCTGATATCTTTTAGTGTGTTTGGACATCCGCGTAGGCGGGTCACATGAAAAACTAGAAAAAATTTGTAGATGTAGACTTTCTGAAGTAAAGATTTCTTGGCAATATTCTAATGTGACCTATAGTTTTTTGCATTGGCATTTTGTACATATGTTTGGCCTGCTTGCCTATCATATCTTGTGTCTTTTCATGCCTATTTTTTCTGATAATGTCCTCTTTTTATAACGATTAAATAGATTCTCACAGAACATCAATATATCTTGGGCCAAATAACGGAACAAATTCAGAAAAGTGACATAGGAGACATACTTGAGGGCTCACTTGCTGGGCACCGCCCTGACAGGAATGACTGTTTGCGCCTTCTTCAATCTAATGATGTTCATTTACTTGGTCTCGTTTCGGGTCATCTGACAAGAAAGCGATTTGGAACAAAGGCTTCCTTTATCAATAATATCATACTTAACTATACCAACGTCTGCATTACCGACTGCAAATTTTGCGCGTTTTATCGGCCGCCTGGTGACAAGGAATCATACACTTTAACACTTGAGCAAATAGAGTCGCGCGTCAAGATTGCTTGGGATACATTCCAGATAAGACAGGTACTAGTTCAAGGTGGACATAACCCTGCACTTGGGATAGAGTACTATGAAGATGCATTCAGGCTGATCAGATCCAAGTTTCCACATGTGGGTATACATGGCTTGTCTGCATCTGAGATTGACATGATTGCAAGAGTAGAAAAGTCCACCACACGGGAGATTCTCTCAAGACTCAAAGAATCAGGACTCCAATCTGTTCCTGGTGCAGGTGCCGAAATTTTGGTCGACTCTGTCAAGGAAATAATTAGCCCAAAGAAGATCTCAAGTGGAGATTGGCTTGAGATAATGAAGCAGGCACACGAGCTTGGACTTCCGTCATCTGCCACAATGATGTATGGTCATGTTGAGAGCACCAGGGATGTGGCAGATCATTTTTACAAGATAGTACGTCTTCAGGAGCAGACGGGTGGATTCATGGCATTTATTCCGTGGAACTTTGAGCCAAATAATACACTGATGCAGCAAGAGAGGTTGATTGAGTACGGCACTGGTGGAATCCAATTACTCAAGATGATTGCGATATCTCGACTTGTCTTTGATGGGCTGATCTTTCATATTCAATCATCTTGGCTCACAAATGGCATCGGCATGGCTCAATTAGCGTTGCATTATGGTGCTGATGACTTTGGAGGGACGCTTATTGGGGAAGAAGTTGTGTCGTGTACGGGAGCGCGCTCAACTGAACTGACGGGCAAACTCATCGCCGATGCAATAAGGCAAATAGGCTATATTCCTGAAGAACGTGACAACTTTTACGATCCTGTCACGTCATAGGCCATATTCTGCCCATTGTGAATCAACTAGATGCTGTGTGTCTTCATCTACCTTGACTTGTTTTTGAATTACTCTACTATATCCTTCATCTGGCATCTTTTGCGTGGCATCTATTCCCATCTTTGAGCCCAAGTTTACCAGTGGTGATGCAGGATCCAGTGTATCTGTAGGGGCATTGTTGATAATTATGGTATCTCTTGCGGCATCTGCTCGCGTTGTCACTGCCCAGATTACATCATTGGTATCATGTACATTGATATCTCCGTCCACTACTATGATTATTTTTGTAAGTGACAGCTGCCCCATTCCCCACAGTCCCATCATCACCTTCTTTGCTTGTCCTGGATATCTCTTCTTGATTGACACTATGGCCATACCTTGAAACCACCCCGCCGCGGGCATCCCAAAGTCGATGACTTCTGGATGGAGCATTCTAATTAATGGGAGAAATGCTCTTTCTATCGCCTTACCTATGTGTGCATCCTCAAGTACTGGTTTGCCAACTACGGTGGTGAGATATATTGGGTCTTTTCTTCTCATAATTCCTGTCATGGTAAATGTCGGGTATTGTTCTACTGGAGTATAATATCCTGTATGATCCCCAAATGGCCCCTCATCTTGCATGTGTGAAGGATCTACATATCCCTCAAGGACCATCTCCGCATTGGCGGGAACCTCAAGGTCTATAGTTTTACATCTTACAAGTCTAATTCCTTTCTTTCTTGTGATCCCGGCGAAGAGATATTTGTCAAGGCCTTCTGGAACTGGTGCGACAGCTGAAAATATAGTTGTTGGCTCACCACCGATGATTATGGCAGTAGGTATCTTTTCTCCTTTTTCTTGTGACATGTCGCTATGTTGAGCACCTCTTTTGTGTTTTTGCCAGTGCATGAGAGCATGCGTCTTATCTAGAATCTGCATTCTGTATACGCCAAGGTTTCTTACGCCTGTCTCTGGATGTTTTGTGGCCACAAGCCCAAATGTGATAAAGTGGCCTGCATCATCGGGCCACGACTTTAAGATTGGAATTCTTACAAACGATGGATCTTCGATGACTTCTGTGACAGGTCCACCGTTTTCCAATTTTGGGTATGACTCGGCCATCTTTGTGAGTTCAGGAAGCTTCTTCATCTTGTTGAGAATTCCAGATGGGATGTCCATCTTTGTCATGTCTGCGATCCTTTGTCCTATTTCAGTAAAGTCATTTGTCTCCAGCCCTATTTCCAGTCTTCTTGTAGAGCCAAACGCGTTACCAAGTACAGGCATGTCGTAATTCTTGACGTTCTCAAAGAGTATGGCAGGTCCATTTGCGTACATCTGCCTCCTGAGAATTTCAGCGATCTCAAGGTTGGTATCTACTGATGTTTTTACGCGTTTTAGTTCATTATTTTTTTCAAGCTCTACAATAAACTCTCTAATATCTTGTATTGGCATCATTACGTCATGGGTGGATCAGCGTATAAGCTTAACTAGATTTTTTTTCTAGTGTTTATTTTTTCAGTATGTATTGTTGTCTGTTTCTTGAATTGAATTTCACGAGTATGACTTTTGCACTTTTAATCTAGCAGTAAGTGCATTTTTATCTGTCTTCCACACATATATGACGTTGACACATGGAGCATGTGCAGTATGTAAGGGAAAGGGAGTCATTGAACTACTCAATTCTGGGTGCCCATTTTGTAACGGTACCGGTGATCCTAACAAGTCTGCAGAGTCCTATATGGCTTCTCACATCTGTCAATGTATATTCCTTGATAGGAAACGTTGTCCGGTATGCGGCAAGAGTTGTCATCATGATACTCCGAACAAGCCAAAGATATTGCTTACGTCAGAATGACTCACATGGGGGGCAATTCTGTCTTTTTATCGTAGCCACCAGATCCAAATTTACAGTAAAAACACATCTCTGATTCCATGTATTTTAGCTGTTCTACATTGATTGCTCCAAGCTTTAGTGCAATCTTCGTCAACAATCTGTACTTTAGCGGCATTGCTGGAATTACTTCTTCCATGTATACCCTGTAATGGTCAGGGCAGAATTTTAGTGTGACTTTAGTTGGCTCTCCACCCTTTTTATTGACTTGTTTTGTAAAGTTGATCTGTTCTCTGATGTACTCATGTTTTGGACATGGGCAATCCTTACCGCCCGGATGTTTGTAGGCAGGCGTGTTCTTCCAATCGAATCCTGGATATTCTCTTTCAAAGTCATCCATAGTATATCATATTATGACTATGAATATAAAACTTGATCATATGATCGATCAAATTTAGATAAATTATATGGTTTTGTATGGTAGTGAGGCGGTGGCCAAAGTATAACTCGAACATGGTATGTGAATTTAATTCTATGGCTGGAGGTAATTCTATGTGGCTAGCGGTCATGAGATGTGCAGGACAAGCCTTGAAAGGCTTAATGTGGCTATTTTGTCCAGAATCGTGTAAAGTCTAAACTTTATTTTTGCCTTGGCAATATGTGTCAGTTATCCGCTTTAAGCGGTATAAATGCTCGCCTTCTCATTGTAGTGAGTCCCACATCAATTTATTGTGACGATTCCTATTTTTGTAATATGAACCACAAGCAGTATGGTATGTGGTTTATTTTCTAGTTGCCCTCTTGTATGCTAGCGTACCAACAAGTGCTAGACCGCCCACTATTGGAATTAAAAATATGTAATCTGTCGTGATTGCCTTTTCTGTTGAATCTGAAGTTGTTTCTGCCATTGTAGGTGTTGCTCTAGCTGGCATTTTGATTAACTTTACGTTCTCGTCTGCAGCTATTGCCCCTAGGTTCCGTATGGGCACGGTTGCTTGCACCAATTCATTATGTGTGATTTCTACTTCAATTCCCAAACCTTGGGGTATTGGAGCATCTTCACTGACCATCACTATTATAATCTGAATTCTTTTATTCTCCTGTCCTTGTGTGTTAGATGTAGCAGTGGGATTTTGGGCTATTTCATCTCTGTAAATCTTTTCCAGAAACGAGTCCATGTTGAGATATCTTTTTTCGTCCTTTTCCACAGGCTGTAAATCTTGTGCATGTGTGATGGGCACAAACAGCGCGGGGCTCATGACTGCAAGGATGAACAGTATACCTATTTGCATATGTATACTCCACCTGTTGCATATTTCTTTTTTATGGTGGAACATGAATACTACAGATCTGTTTAGGACTGGAAAAAGACATTGATTTGAAATTAGAATGTGGGATATTTCTATATTCATCTGGACAGATACCGACGATACAAGGTCGTGATTACATGTAACTCTGAATATTACAAGTAATGAAGATAGATTAGTGGTGTTTAACACACCTGTAGATGCTATCTGTATGTGATGTGTATTTGTGACAGATTTGTTTGTAAGATATTTTCTGAAATATTTTGAGGATCTACCTGACAAATTCACCCAAATGTTGGTCATGACGCGGTCAACACATTTTTTACACAAGATGTGGGAGGCACAAAAATATTTAGCATATAACAACATCAATCTTTTCCTTGTATTTTTGCAACTCCAAAGCTATACACAATAGAGAATCCAAAGAATACAAAACATCTAAGTGACATTCGAGAACTGTGAATCTATACATATTCTACAGTATGAGATCACTAAATATTTCAACGTGGTCGATCAATTTGTACATCAACAAATTTCTATCTATGAGGTAAATTTCCAACATTTTTTATTTTTGATGGATTATACTTTGTTTTTTCAGCACACATTTATAGTCAATTTACAAGTGGCAAAACTATTTTTTTGATGGGTTTTGTATTTGATATGTGGCACCTAAAATACACTGTCCTAATTGTGGTCAGAATGAATGGTTAGAAAATCCTGAATTGAGCTATCTGCCACACATATACAAACTTGAGGATGGCAGGTATGTTGTGGATACTGATAATGGAATCCATATACGATTGTGGAGATGCAACAATTGCCTGTTTGTAATGCAGTTTTGGGAACCTGATTGATCATGTGACTTGTACTAATTGGTACCAAATCGGTGTTTGATACAAAGTTGAATTACCATGATGATTAGCATAAAGTGTGATGAGTCATCGTTATAACATGAACAAATATGTGTAACACTAGTTTGTTCAAGCAAGAATTGAATAGTATGCATGGTGGGAATTCATTGTATGCATGTTCGGACTCGAATATTTGCAGATAATTTGGTAAGGGAGGGTGGGGTCAAATTCACCAAAAAGTAACCAAAAACCGCAAAATTGGCTATTTATGAGTGCCAAAAAAGGAAAATAAATAAACTATGTGTATTTACCCAAAAGAATGGCAACAAAACGGAAGACAGCAACCAAGAAAGATCTTGAAGCCAAGATCGCAGAATTGGAAGAAAAACTGTCAAAATTATCCACACAATTAGCACCAAAATCTGAGACAAAATCAAAGGCAAAACCAAAACCTGAGGCAAAACCAGACAAACCAAAACCTACGCTACCAAAATCTGATGCCAAGCCAAAACCAGAGGCAAAACCCGCACCAGAACCAGACAAACCAAAACCTGTCACGTTTCAGGATGCGCTGGAAAACGCGTACCAGAATGCACCTATGACTGACTTTCATCAATATCGGGCGAAGGTAACCGGATACACGCCAGCTGCAAATCGGTACTTTGTAAGACGGACAGCACCGGTGGGAAAGGTTCCTACCTCGAACTGGAACGAGCAAAAGGCTAAGGTACCTGGCTACACGCAACCCTCGAATCAATATTTTGCAACACGGGCTAGGTTAGCATATAGTCCTCCTGCAAAGACGTTTGGCGGTTTTAGCGGTACACAGATGGTGGTGGATGGTGCATCGGCACAGAATCCCCCACAAGTCTCATCTGAACCACCCAAACCAGATAACCAGACACTTGCAAAGGAAACAGAACAAGTTCTTGTTACCGAGAATTCTGACAAGTCAAGAAAGGATTTACTGGACGACTATGAGAAAGACTATCTACAACGGCTAGATCAAGAACAGATACAGCGCGAACAAGCACGCCAGCAGACCCTTGCAGAAAATGCAAAGGAGGCTGCCGCTACGACAAACTCTAAACGCGGTGCATTACCAAAAGGCTTTGAACCAAAACCAGAGCCACCAAAAAAACCTAGAGGTACTCTACCTAAGGGTTTCTAAGCCTAACCATTTTCTTTCAATTTTTTAAATTCTTCCCAGACTTCTTGTGCGTGTCCCTTGGGCTTTACTTTTGCAAATACCTTGAATACTGTATTGTTCCCGTTGACAAGAAACGTACTCCTGTTCACGCCCATGTATTCCCTTCCCATGAACTTTTTCTTGCCCCAGACTCCAAAACTTTTGGCTATCTGCTTGTTTGTGTCTGCAAGTAGTATGTAACTTATCTTCATCTTCTCGCAGAACTTTTTGTGGGACTGTATATTGTCAGGACTTATTCCTATTATCTCAATTCCATCATTCTTGAATTTGGAATATTCCTTAGAGAATTCATCTGCTTCTGTGGTACATCCTGGTGTAAAGTCTTTTGGGTAAAAGTAGATTACATGTGGCTTTCCACTCAAATCTGACGACTTGATTTTGTTTCCATTAGCATCCTCAGCATCAAAGTCTGGTACTAGATCGCCTTCTACTATCATATCTCTTTCAATGTAATATGGTAAATAATTATTTTACGTACCATAGTAAATTCAAATGTGCTTTAGAACCATTATTCTTGATAGATTTGGACTTGTGTCGAGACAGATACGTAATTAACATATTCTTGCACGCGTATAACTTCTTTACACTCATCTAATGTTTCAGTGGAATTCTCTTGGTTTTTGATAGGTGTGTTGTGTGTGTATTATAGAGTTATACGTCATCTAGTGTAATGATAATCACAACATCGTATGTTTCACACTGCTGTTTCTTACCAATTCAATTTTTGTTGGAGTTTGTATTATTTTTCCATTTAGATTTAATTAGATGTTATTTCACTGGCTGTTTTGTTCGAATCTTTTATATGGACATTGGCGTGGGCTAGACATGATGGTTAACTTGCGTGCATTTCTTGCCGAAGCAATTGCAACATATGGTCTAGTCTTCTTTGGTCCACTCTCTGTGATTCTAGCTATCGCCTCCTTTGGGGAGGATCTCACAACACAGTCTGTCTTATTCATCTCCTTAGGGCATGGTGGTGCTATTGCCCTGATGATTTATGCATTTGGTCATGTTTCTGGTGCCCACATAAATCCGGCGGTCACCATACCTATGATGCTTACAAAAAAGATTGGCATTGCAGATGGTGTGGGGTATATTGCTTCACAGCTTGTAGGTGCTGTTGCAGCTGCGGCCACCCTTAAAGCAATACTGCCTGAGCTTGGTGCTCGCGTAAACTTTGGCACACAAGGAGGTCCAAGTGATCTGATTAATCACAGTGTCAGCTCTGGTTTTGCTATTGAGGCCATCCTAACGTTCTTCTTGGTGCTTGTAATCTTTATGACTGCTGTTCACAAGAAGGCATCTCCTGGATGGCACGGCTTTACTATAGGTGGCATGGTGTTCCTAATACACCTTATTGCAGTTCCACTTACAGGTGCATCTGTTAACCCTGCACGAACCTTTGGTCCGGCACTAATTTCTGGATTCTGGGAATTTCATTGGCTCTACTGGGTGGCACCTATTGTGGGAGGAATAATTGCTGGTCTTATAATGAACTATGTTTACATTAACAAGGCCGAAAAAGAGGCATAGATGCCAACATTTTTAAAAATTTGACATATTCGTATCGTGTTGAACCATTCAGATGACATGTTGGCTGCATTATGTGTTAAATCCGACATGCTCGATAAGATATTGTATACTGTAGCAGATGGGGATCTCTCTACAGACAAGATCATAGAGGTGTATCACCTTGTTCTCAATGTTACTGCCATGGTTGCAGCATTTACGATACAACTGTCTGCTAGTGACTCTATTCCAAAAGAACATACTAGGGCAGAAAGGC
Source organism: uncultured Nitrosopumilaceae archaeon (assembly GCA_964538885.1). Taxonomy (GTDB): domain Archaea; phylum Thermoproteota; class Nitrososphaeria; order Nitrososphaerales; family Nitrosopumilaceae; genus JAPOPJ01. Next base: position 2,302 of record CAZIHR010000130.1, on the reverse strand, counting down.
AAATCGCTGAGTTCAATTCTAATGTGCACCCAAAGCTTCTTGCATGGATAGTTGAATCTACCAAAGAATGTGCAGAGAATCTGAAGATGAAAGATTCAGGACATGGTCGTGAAGACATGTCTGACAAATATGAGAGACTTCGGCAGATGATGAGTACGCAAGAATTTTTGGAACAATATGATGGTGGAATACGATGATCAATACGATTGCAGCCAATCTTGTGGCCTTGAAGAGGAAATTCAAGCAAACATATGTTGGTAAGAGTCGCACACCTGAGGTAATACCAATTACGCCAACAGCACAATTCCCAATTGAGATACGGCACCTTGATCGTCTACATGAGTTTGCTCGAAAAAATCCAATATACTATAACAACTATGAAGATACAATTGGTGATATACACTGTATTGTATATGAGGGGGATATTGATAGGTATTGGCTTGGCAGCGTAGATCATAAATTCAGCGCAGCACCATTTTCTCCTACATGGATCATGTCAGGATATGTTCTATCACTTCTCGTCCAACAGTTTGACTTTGCCGAGATGATTGATGTTGGCTCTGGTGATGGACGTATATCTTTCTGTGCTGGTCTTGTTGGCTTGAGATCCTTTGGAATTGAGATTGACTGTACTTTGGCGGATTTACAGACAACGCTTTCTGAATTAGGTGGATTTGAGCCACATCACTCAGATGCAGCATCTTTTGACTATTCCACGTTGAATCTGAGTTCTCCCGCCTTTGCGATAGGGGGTCTTGCTCAGATGGGTGGCACCAATTTAACTACCCGTATCGTGAGCGGTCATTATATGTGGGACGATGTGGGATGGGTACTGGCGGGTACACATTCTCCAAAATATCCTCCTGACCCATTGAATGAAGCTGGTTGGGGTACAATGCTTATTGAACGTGGTCTCGATGTCCTGCAAATGATTCACCTTCCCACCGCATGGACATTTCACGAGCTAGATGAAACTCCGTATATTCTTGCGGCTAAGCGTAATCCAAATTAAACCAGAATTGTAACAACCTGTGGACTCGTTGCATAGCTTGGATAGTGCGAACGCTTGCGGAGCGTTAGGTCGCCGGTTCGAATCCGGTCGGGTCCGCTCATACTGTCTGCTCGGACCCTGTTCTGTTTGCCTTTATTACGACCTGCCGTCCGTTGCAAGCGAGCCGTACGCCACCGACCTGCCGTGCCGGCCTTTGTACGTGGTGGCTATGGGCAGGCCCCTTGGTGACCAGTACTTGATCCCGGGCTTGGGATCGTCTACGAACACGGCCTCGTCAAATATGATGGTGGAAAAACCCTTGGATTCCAGGTGTGAGATGCGTCTTGTTGCGTTGCGCTGCCACCTTCGTATCTCCTCCATTTCCGGGCGCCTTATGTGCACGCGCTGGGCCGTCTTGCCGGAAAGGCCGAGCTTGTGCATTATCTTTCTGACGTTCGTTATGTGGTATTTGACCTCCAGGGTCTCGTGTATTTCGCGGCGCAGTTGTTTTGGAGTGGTGACGCCTCCCGTCTTTGCTAGGATTTTTCTGATTTGCCCAAGCTCGACTGTTGGCGGCCTTCCCGGTATGGGCTTGCTATCCAGGTCCGCAACACCGTGCTTGTCATACCTCTCTATCCAGTTTGAGATGGTCTGCCTGGTGCACCCGTGTATTCTCCCGATCTTTGTCTGGGACATGTTTTCGTTTTTGTACAGCGACACCGCGATGATCTTTTCTCTCGTGACTGGATCTTTTTCGATCCTGCTGGCCTAGAGCAAGTCTTTGTATTCGCTCATGACGTCGGCATGAAAAGTGCGATCTAAATACTTATCTGACTATCTCTCGACGTATGTAAAATCTTTATTATTGAAACTATATAATCGGGAATTACATACTTGATTCACAATCGTCTGGTCAGTTAAACCGTCAGACGGCCGCCCCGGACGGCGTGGGCGGCAGCGGCCGGGTACGTGCCCAGGCGGGGCTGGTACCGGGCAAAAAAACCGGTCATACGGCTAGGAAGCATCAAAGGGGCAAAGAGGCGCGTCAGCATCATAGGCGCGATAGGCAAGGACGGCATACACCACTTTGACGTATATTCTACCGCGAACTGGCCCAACTTTAAGAAATTCCTGCTCAAGCTCCACAAAAAATTCGGCAAGGTGCTTATCTTTATGGACAATGCATCCTACCATAGCAAGGCAAAGCTCATGCAGCTTACGAAGGACACGGGTGGGGAGATGCAGTTTGAGTTTATTCTGCCGCACACTCCTGAGCTGAACCCCATTGAGACGCAGTGGATCCCCATCAAG
>CAZIHR010000129.1:0-6682 GCA_964538885.1 uncultured Nitrosopumilaceae archaeon | reverse complement strand
AGCATGACTAGTTATCGTGATTCTAACTAAACAACTTTCCCCACATTTCCTCAATATCTTCATGGCCAACACATGAAATTTTCACGAGTTTGTTACATCACAGATTTTGTGATGTACATAAACTTACAAGCGTCGCTATAGGGTTTTGACGGTTTATTCAATACCGCGTATGTCAGCTTATGGTATTTGGATCAGATGGGACAAAAAAATTCACGTGAATGGTAAAAATCTAGGCACGAGGTTAACACTTACCACTCAGGATATTAGCTGCAAGGCACCATTTCATACATCATCTTTTGTAGTTCTTTATGCTTGTTTGTATAAAGCATGTCCAGTACCACATTAACATCTATGGTTCTAACAGATATAGTAATTTTCTCTTTCATTGATGTAATGTCCTCCTGTGTTGTAGAGTTTGCTGGAAGTATGGCATACCCTAATTTCTGTCCATATTCGTGTACGTAAAATCCGATCTGATACAGATCATCATGATGTAATTGCTTCTTATATTTGACATCCACCACTATTCTAGAATCCAAGAGAATATCAGGCCTGATGTATTTCCATCCTTCTTTTGTATTCCATGCACGTCTACTCTTTTGAGATTGGACATCATACGGATGATACTTTTCAAATAATTTGGTCACAAATCTCTCAAAGATGTAATTCATATCCAAAAAGAAAGAACCCAACATATTCTTGCCTGAGAAATTCCATATTCCAGTAGAGTCGATTATCAACTTTGCTAGATTATGCAGTGTCTCATAATGTTTGTTTAGTCTCGTATATTGTATATCAAAATCTTCAGGGCGTACCTTCACGTATTGTATTACCCCAGACAGCTGCCTTGCCAGCAATCTGGAATCTTTTTTCAATTTTGGTGATTGTGTGATTCGAGAACACAGATCTAGGCAGTAAAGCAGTATACGGTTTTCCACATTATTATAATCCAGCTCGTCAAACTCGCATGCAAACATGGGTCTTTTTTTGGCCATGTGATCCAGTTGGTATTGTAGTAAAAGTCTCCCACGAAGAAATTGTATATCATCCTGATGTGTCACATATGACTTTAGCATGCCTTGTGCCATCAAATGTTTGAACTCCTTGTAAAAAAAGTCTATCAGAATATCAATCAGATAAGAATTATCTGGCGCAAAACTTGCCTCGGCTTTTGGCATTTTAAGATTATCAAATTCAAACACATATGCAATCAGTATCGGAAGGTTAGGTTTTATACAAATCTTGGGCTCTATTACAACCTCAAAGTTTGCAAATCTGGCCGTTCCGATATAATTAAAAGATGAAATTTCAATTCCGCGTCGTGCCTCCCGTATTGTTAGTAATTTAGATTCTTGGAGGTTTTCTACTAGTTTCCTGTCACTTGGAGTCAGTTCCAAGTCATCATGTATGCAGGTCTGATATTCCCGCATCCTTATTGTTTTCATTATATATCTTTTTGAGGGCATCTACAAACACGTTATCTTGTAGATCTTTAATCTCCATTTTTTTCTTGTCTACAAACGCATCACCAAGTATCATGTGTAGCTTTTCATAATCATCATAGAAATAATCCTGTAAAAGAGGAATTATCTCATGAGTGAATACAGACCAAAGTTGCTCGATTGTCTGTATTGGCTTGCCATCAAACATGAAATAAGAGTGTCCTATTTGTTTCTCTCTTCCCGCATGGTCTATGATCTTGGAGTTGAGTTTTTCAAGCAACTTGTCAAGATGTATATCATTTACCACACCTTTTACAAGTGAGTAATCAGGCATCAACTCAAAGAATCCAAATCTGCGTCGCAGTGCAGCATCAAGGTATGTTAGGCTGCGATCGGCAGTATTCATTGTGCCTATTATATGTAGGTTCGTAGGTACTGTAAACTTGTCCTGTGAATATGCAAGGTGTGCTGAACGCTTACCTCGTTTGTCACCTTCAATGAGTGTGATTAATTCGCCAAATATCTTCTCTGTTCTGCCGCGGTTTATCTCGTCTATCACCAATACGTATGTATTATTGGGATCTGCTTGTGCGGCTGCACAGATTTTCTTGAATATTCCATCCTGTATGAAATAATTGCCTTTGTTGTCTGGTTTTAATCCCTCTACGAATTCCTCATACGAGTAAGATGGATGAAATGTGACATGTCTGACAAACTCTGAATCTGGTTTTTTGCCAGTAAGCCAGCTGGCAATCTGGTCTGCTGTGTATGTCTTGCCGGTGCCAGGCGGCCCATATAGGATTATCTGGGGTTTTTTGTGTAACATTTTATCATATTTGGCAAATTCTCCGACAGGTCTAGTTTGTGTCAATTCTGAATGTTTGTAATCTTTCCCATTTAGAAATTTGTATGCTGGAAGTAGTGAATCAAGCGTATCTGCCAACTGTTCTATTACAGAGTCTCCCATCTCAAGTACATCTTTTTCACTCCAAGTCACACCTAGAAAGAATTCAGAGTTTTTCTTGTTCAAATTACCATTTATCTCATCAAGCGTATCTTGTATTATATCTGATATCAAAAATTCGTGTGAAACATTCTTGTATCCAATACTTGTACTGAGGGTGTAATTTTTTGGTAATTTTTTTAGAATTTGCATAAACTGTGCAGGTTTTTGTGTAATTTGATTCCGTAGAAATACGATTCTGTTTTTTGCCACCCAGCTTGCCCATATGTGACATGATATGTGCTGTTTCCATATACTCACTTGGAATTGAATTGATTCTTGTTTTCTATTGAATAATGCAAAATCTAGTACAATTCCCATCCATAGATAATCTTTCCATTTGACATTGCCGTTCCTGTCAGGTCTGCCGGCAGGTCTGGCAGTATATCCGCTTGATTTATCAAAATCGTCTGAGAGGTTTTTCTGGAGGACGACTCGTAGGTTTTTGAATCGGTCTGACAGATATTTTGCATCGTCTTTTTTCCCAGTCAGTGAATCAAAGTCTTTCTTGACAAACGAGAATTGTTTATTTTTTTTCAACCATTTCTGGTATTGTGGCATAGTTCTCAAAAACTTGTTGTTTATCTTGCCTGCATTTTGTTCTAGTATCTTTCTTCCCTTGGCTGTTATAGTAACAACACCATTCTCAGTGCTTAGCAGACCTGCACCACGAAGCTCAACACATGTCCAAGTAACTCTGTTGTGGACTTTGGTTGGGCCACTTGGAACCGTCTCGGCCTGTTCTTCTGGGGAAAGATCAAATTTTGTTATTATGTGCTGTACAAGTTGTTTTTTATGGTAGGCTTTTCCATCTGACAATTTGGTCAGTATTGGATTCATCATATCATCAAGGTTTGGAATCATAGTGCAGTATGTTGAAATTACCAGATATTATACATTGCTTAGATGAACAGTGGAATGTTCTCTTGTCATAAGATCATCTTTGACATAATGATTACAATTAAATCGATCACTTGAACATTTTTTAAACCAAAAGATCAATGATCCACTCAACATACAAAAGAACTCGCAAAGAAAAAAATTTGCAAATAGACTCAAGCATTCATGCTTAAAACCAACACAGTATATCTCAAAATATATCATGCAAAAGAAAAGAATCCCAACATGGGCAACTTTCGGGATTGCACGCAGGCCGATTTAATTCAAAGTGCAATCATATTATAATGCCTCAATATAGTTGCCCATAGTAGAATCCTAGGCACGACATGTCGGGGATCCCAAGCTCATGTGATTATGGAATATTTATTTTAAAAAAAATTCAACAATCCTGATTCCAAGCTGTCTGTACAATCTATAGAAACAACTCCGTTTGGTTCTACTCTGTTGGCCCATGCAACAATGTCAGATAGTAGAGTTTATGCGTAATCGACTAAAAAAATTTGCGCAATCAAAGACATAGATGGCATGGGTGCAAAGTCTAATGTACAATTACACCACATTGTGTGATTCAAAGCTGTCAAAATAAAAAATTGTGCGCAGTCTTGCGCATTGTAATAATTTTCAGATGTATTGCTCTTAACTCATTATTTTCCTTTTCCAGCGAGTACAATATCAGGTCCTCCTTAATTTGTCAAATTCATCTGACCCAAATATTGAATATGAAATTATGGGTTGGCGCCGTCCCATTTGGCTCCAGATTAGAATTATCGTTATCTATTCTACCACCACTTACATTGATTGAACTAATAATCCCAATTTATCTAAGATAGTCACATCTGCCAAGATTTTTTATGCGGCATTGTATAGCCAGCATGTTGAGCGACATAGAATTTGACGCGAATCCAAAGGAGATTCACCCCGGCTACAAGATCAGAGGTATCATTAAGGTCTCTTATCCAGGCAGGTATGACGGTGTCGTGATCAATGCACAGATTTCGGACTCTAATGAGCACGTCACGTATACATCATGTAACGGAAAAGACATACCAAAAAGTGTGGCAAGACTATTCATAAATAGAAAAGCGATGCAGGATAATGCGGCCAGCTTTACTGCTGAAATACAGTTCATACCAAAACAGAAACACGAAGTAAAATTTCGTGCATCAATTATCGAGCAACATAAGGAGATTGACAATAAAATAATATTTGCAGAATATTCCAGCTAGAATTTCTGTTTGATCCCTATACATTCAGAATACAACATGAAGCTACTAGTGAGTGGCAAGATCAGAGTGACAATAATAAGCGTTTGATGCAGTCACTATAGTTTCCGGGAATACTAGAAATTAAGACGTTTTTATACCAATAAACTGACATGAATAGCATGAAGACGTCGCTTACCAAGATTCATGTGGAGAATTTCAAAAGCTTGGAAAATTTTGAGATGTCGCTCAATCAATTTAATGTATTGATCGGACCCAATGGTTCCGGCAAGACCAACGTACTTGAACTGTGCAAATTCATAAACTTGTGTGTGGTCCCCCAGAAAACTCCAGCATACCCTTTTGCTTCTTGGGGAGGATACAAAAATCTAGTTTGGTCTGGCAATGAGCATCAGCCAATCAACACAACAATAGAATATACAATAAATGGCAACAAGGTGATCTACGATTCCACCATCATGGGTTCCAGCAATGGCAGATTGGAAATACTTTGGGAGTATCTAACCATAAATGAATACATGACAATGGAGCTTAAAGGCGACAACATATGCTATTCCCTGATGCCAGACTTTGTAGAGCGCGCCAAGTCCGTTGATGAAGACAAATTATTGTTGAGTAAAATGAAAGAGGGTTTAGAAGAAGACTTTGTAATACCGCGTAAAGACAGTGATGTATCCATGCTTCAGGCCACAAAATGGAATACAAGGATCACCAGAAACGATGATATCGCTTGGTTGTATACCAGTATGTTTAACAAAGATGAATTCAAGTTACATGTGCTTCCATCACCCATTGTAAGCGAACGGTACAGAGGAAAATCGCTGTATAAACTGGCAATCGATTATCTGGCAGATACCCACAGTATCATTCTTTTGCGACATCTGAATTATGACTATCTGCGTGAACCGACACCTGTAAGATACCTTGGAGGGCTGAATGAGGATGGAGACGGTCTGATCAACTTACTGTTCCAATGGTTCAACGAAAGGGGCAAACTCCCCGATATATTTACGCTAGCACTTGAGATGTTGTTTCCCGGCTGGCAGATCTCTTTTAAAATTACAGATGAAGGTAACATATTGATGTGGATAACTAACGGCACGGTAAAGCTTGCACCGTCCTCCATACCTGATGGATTTTACAAATTGCTCGCAGTACTAGCAGCCATTGAGCTGAACCCTAAACTATTGCTTATTGATGAAATAGAGACATCCCTGCATGCCCGCATAATAGAGTATATAGTAGATCTGCTAAAAGATGTAGATTCTACTGTGATCGTCACGACCCACTCACCACTTGTTGTAGACTATGTAAACATGGATGACCTAATTCTCATGGAAAACACAAGCCATGTAAGCACATGTCGCAAAATCAAGAATCCAAACGAGATAAAGAAAGAACTAGCAGAAAAGGAGATCACCGTAAGCGAATCTTGGCTGTATGGTGAGTTATGAACTTTGTTTTCATAGTAGAGGACAGTTTCGGACCGGCATTTTTTGACAGGCTTTTCCACAAAAAGATTGCTGAGGGAATTTTTTCAGGCAAGCTATACAAAATACATCATTGTCCCATAGGCAACAAGACTACAAGAATAGTCAGTGCAAATGTAGATAATGCAGATCGCATCATAATCATTGTGGATGCTGATGGAATAGATCTAAGAGAGAAGAAACTAGAGGTAATCAGATTTGTCAAAAAGAGAGACAGGGAACATGTCAAAATAGTGTTGCTGGATCATGAGATAGAAGAATGGATATGCTATTCTGAAGGAATTTCATTTGACAGCAAGCCTTCAGAAGTGCTGAAACATCACAAAAAATACAGAAAGCAGCATCTGCCTCAATATGCAGACAAGATAGATTGTACAAAGTTGCAGAACTGTAATAGCTTCAGACGACTTGAATCGGCATTGAAATCTTGACAGTTTTAGTATCTGCTATAATAAAACAAAATATAACGCAGACTGCCAGTTCTACGACAAGACAAATTCAGATAACATATTGCAAGCATCACAAAAACACGGCAAAATTCTGATCTTTCTTGACAACACCAACTATCACAAATCAAAGTTACATGTATGACTATATCTATCTCAATTAATCATCAAGCAACAA
>CAZIHR010000128.1:0-21692 GCA_964538885.1 uncultured Nitrosopumilaceae archaeon | reverse complement strand
GTATCACTTTGAGATGAACAAGAGTGACAAGCATTGAAAATATGACACCTCTAAGTAAGATTATGATGCTGATGATTTTAGATATAAGATATGATAAATATACACTCCAATCATACGCAACCCAAATTTGTCAACAATTTTCTAAAACCATATTAACATTCATTTTCCCTACTTGGCTTGTAGAAATACATGATCTCACATGCATATACGACGAGGTCATTTCTTGTTCATGCTTTCAAACTCATTTGTACAGAACTGATGAAATACGGTGTACTTGTTTTTTTTGGCATCCAGTTTGATTTTTTCCATATCCTTTACCAGAACGCCCTGCGCTGCAAGAAACGCTTCGTCATTCAGACCCAGTTTCTCAAATGCTCGAGACTTTGCAGCAGAGACATCATCAATGGAGGAATTTAGTACTTGGATCTTGTCATAGTATTGTATGCATTCCCGATATTTACCCAGATGATACAGAGAGATTGCTTTGTTCATTAATGCAGTAAGATCACAGTCATCAAGAGCCAGCGTCTTGTCATAGTAGGTTACTGCCTCAGCATGTCTGTCCAGCTCGTTGAGTGACAGACCCATGCTGTTTAGGGCCCACGTATCATCGGGGTCAGCTTGGAGAAGACGATCACAGCACTCAAGTGCCTGTTTGTATCTTTGCAGCTTTTCAAGTGAGTAAATCTTGATTTTTAATGCATGAATATCCGAATCATGTATTTGGAATACCTTGTCACTGGCACTTATTGCGTCATGGAATCTATCTAAACGAAACAGGGCCAAGGCAGAGTTCTGTAATGCCAGCATATCTTGAGGGTCTTTGTCAAGCAATGTATTGCAATAGTTAAGCATGTCATCAAACTTTTCAGCATCAAACATCCTTTTGAGTACAGAGTTGGGATCAAGTAGGTTTACCATTATTTCTACAAGAATGTAGAGTCTAGATACCTATATTGTTTCGTCACAATACACAGAATGTCCAGTCAGATGAAAAGATTAGCTCATACAGTAGCATCATGTTACACATCTTTAGTATCAGATACAATCTCAAGCAGTGCAGCTGCCTGCTTGAAATGCACCTCATCAATCATCTTCCCGTCAACGGTAGTTGCACCTCTGCCAGTCTGAACGGACCGTAAATAATATTTATGAACTTTTTTGGCCCAGCGAATTTCAGTCTCAGTAGGATAGAATATCTTGTGTGCTATTGGGATCTGATCTGGATGAATAATACTTTTCCCTGAATAACCAAGATTTTTTCCAAATTTACAATCTTTTTCAAATCCCTTGCTGTCTGCCAGATCCTGCCATATGGCATCAATGGATGCAACACCTGCAGCGGATGCATCTACAGGTATCTTTGATCTAGAAAACGTTGCACCTGCAGAGTTCTTGGAGTATTCAATTCCCATGTCACTTAACAAATCAAAGACTCCAAATACCACTGCTACTACTCGCTTGTCTGATTTAGCGATATTATAGGTATTAACTATACCCTCTGCTGACTCGATTGATGGAATTATTGGGGTCGTCTCCAGTCCACGGCTTTTTTCAAGGGCAGACAAACGTTTTATGATTGCCTTGACTTCTGCGGCGGTATTTACTTTTGGGATGACCACCCCGTCAATTCCTTTGTGAATTATTTTGTTCAGATCATCCTGTACTTTGCCTGATGCCGGAGAGTTTACTCGAACAAAGATGGAAGCAACATAAGATTTTCTTGATTTTAGAGCGTCAATTATCAACATTCTTGCAGAAGCTTTTTCTTTATCAGGAACAGAGTCCTCAAGATCAAAGCATACGATATCAGCATTCAGCTTTTTGGCTTTTTCAATGAAGCGTAAGTTGTTGCCCGGTACAAAGATGAGGCTTCTGAACAGATGCGCCATAAAATGGCTATGCTCCCTCTGGCTTCATTAAGATTTTGCCAAAGAGTCCTTTCCCAGTAAGCATCTTAGTATGTGCTTCGGCTGCCTGTTCAAATGTGTAAATTGAATCGATTGCAGACTTTATCTTTCCCTGACCCATCCAATAGAGACCCTGATCAAGTTCTGCCTTGGTGCCCTGTGTAGAACCAAGAATGTTCGTTCCCTTGAAGAATATGTGTCTTAGATCGGTGTGTGCGTCATATCCTGTCGTAGCTCCACATGAGACAAGGGTCGCGCCATACTTGAGCAGCGTCAGCTGCTTGTTCCAGTGGGTCTGGCCTATATGATCAAAAGATATATCGATCCCCGGTGCCTCACCTTTCTTCTTGGCAATTTCTTTGGATATCTTGAAGACTTCTTTACTCCAGTCTTCTTTTCTGTGATCTACAGCATAGTCAGCTCCCAACTCCAAGCACTTGTCTAGCTTATCTGGACTTGCAGTTGCAATGACATCACAATTGTAGAGTTTTGCAATTTGAATTCCAAAGCTGCCGACACCAGAACCGCCACCCATAATCAGAACTGTTTGACCGGGCCTGATTTTTGCCCGTCCTACCAGCATATGCCATGAAGTCAAGAGAGTCATAGATGCAGCAGCTGCATCGTCATATGAAACGCCATCAGGAATCTTTGACACATTTACTTCAGGTAGATGAATTTGCTCACAGTATGCTCCCCAAAGAGGACCTGTCTGAAAGCCCCATACCTGTCTCTTAACACAATCAAACTCACCTCCATCAGTACATGCCTTGCACACTCGACATGCCAAGTTGGAATGTGAGACTACTTTATCTCCCACCTTGAAATTTTTTACATCCTCACCTACTGCGATCACATCACCGGCAACGTCGGATCCAGATACGTGTGGTAGTGGGACAGCTACTGGTACTCCTCGCATACCCCAAATATCATTATAATTCAACGCAGATGCCTTGTTGGTGAAAATTACCTCGTCTGGTTTTGGTTTTGGTTCATCTATATCCTGAACACGGAGAATCTTGGAATAATTGTCATCGGGGGCATATTCATTATAAACGACAGCCTTCATGACTATTGCGAGATTTCACCCATAATTATATTTTATCAGCAACATTGTTGCATGGCTATGCCTACGCTGTAAAAAATAGGAAAAAATTCAGACATAAAATTTGAGTTATACGGCATGCTTGTTCCTTAAAGTCTGTTGGATTATAATTATCAAACCCAAATTAGACCAATCTTGTATGCTGACAATTTTATCTTGTGCTGAAAGCGATTGTTTCTGACATTAGCAATCAGCAGATATAGAAGAGATGCCACCCGCAAAAAAACCCACACATATGGCTGACGTCTCTGATTCTGCTACGAGTCCAAATTTTTCCACGCGTCTTTTTTGCGATACTTAACGTCGATTTATCTTGAAATCCCGCCGCGGCTGCTGAAGCTGCAATAGTATCTGCTTGAGCTGGCCGTCAGATAGTGGTCCAGGGATCTTTCCCTGAGTGGCCAACCCAATCAGGTACTGCTCCACAAGATTGGACATGCTAGGCTTTACCATTTTGATGTTGTTAAGACGCAATCTAGCCTCGGGGCTAAGAATCTGTTTGAGAATTTGCTCTTTTTGTATTTCGAGATTGTCATCAACTTGTTTGTCTTGTGATTCAGAAGAATCAGGAAAGCTCATTTTAAATCAAGAATAAACTTTGAGTTGTGGATTCTCAGAGATCATATTACTTAAAATCTCAGTGGCAAGGCTGTCTAATTTCTTCATGCCCTGTTTTGAAATTGTTCTTCCCTTCTTCTCAATCTTTTCTATATAGCCAAGCTTTTCCAGCCCATGTATCGCGTTCCGAATAATTGCGCCCCCCGCATCCCTGTGATGTGCAGCACCATATCCAGACGGTTTCCCCCCGCCATAGCTCCTCTTCAAGTCACCTATTCCTATTGGGCCATGGAGATAAATTTTCCTCATTATGGATGCACACCTCGTATACCACCAATCCCTGTTCTGTGGCGGCTTGTCTGCATGGGCTCCTGTCTTTACAAATGGAATCCATGATGGTGCTGGAATGTCTTCGTTTTTGAGAATCTCAGTTAATCTGTTAATCAATATGTCAGATGGTACATCGTATACCTTTGCCATTAATTAAGAAAGTCGTGGATCGCCTTATAAATCATGTAGGTATTATTTTGCGGTATGTGTGACCGCAAAAGTTGCAGGAGATCCTTACCGACTTTACAGATGATCTCCCAAGCCGAATCCGAGAATTCAAGCCAGGCATCATAAACGACTTGCACTTTTTACAAAACATAATACGAAGCTGATACGGCATACGAATCTTGTGCCGACTGCTTATCTTTTTTGCAAGCATAGCATGACTCCAAGAGAGTTGCGGATCCGTTCTGGCATTACAAATCACACTATCAATTAGCACCTGCATTCGCTCCAATGCAATCTGTTTCATATAATACTTCACAAAATATGTAAAAAGAATGCCTAAAAATTACTTTGCGTTTGTGGTGCAGTCAGCGGGATTCGAACCCGCGTGGCAGGGTTGGAAACCCCGAATACTAACCAGGCTATACTATGACTGCATATGAATGCAGACCATAACATCCTACATAAAAATGGTTTTTTCATATTCGTATAATAGACGCGATACAACTACATGAGCATCATAGGAAGTATTACCCGCAGAATATATCTTGTCCATTTGATTGTATACTGATTCTGAAAAATGGCCCTTTGGAAATCCACCCACCACTATACATGTTCTGTTGTCAAGCTTGGAGCTGATCTCCTCAAATGACTGCAAATTGCCTACAGTGGACAAACCAATTACTTTGGATGGTCTTAAATCACGAACCAGTTCTGGAAATGTCTTTTTGTCCAATTTCAAAAGTAGTGTGTCTCTATCTATAATTCTCTTGTATTTGAATAGCTTCTCCACAAGTCCTGCAAAACGGTGATAAGATCTCGGAATGCTCACGCACCTTCCAAGACTAATCACATAGTCGCAGCTTGTGTGAACATATATTTTGATTCTATTTTGTTGGTACAATGGAGTGTCAGTTGCAGCAAGCAGCGATATATGTACGAGATCTGGCCTGCCTCGCTTAAGCTCGTTTTTGATTCCCCTCATAGATGAATAGTGCCAAGAGTTGTCAAGCAATATCTCCGATCTGCTCTTGGAAAGTCTTTTTGCATGCGATAGAATAGACGGATAATTATACAGTTCCGGAGGTACAAGCTCCAATGATGATTCTGCAAGTATCAAATATATCATATTAATCAACCACGGCTTTGGTATATTTTGAATGTGATTATGTATATGATTGTCAGGATGGACGCGGCAATTTGATTATTCACAAGTATCTTCAAGTGTGTAATCAGCCGGACGTACATCCACTATATCCGCACTCGATGCAGATGCTACAGCCCTCCACAAAGATAAGGTTGTTTTTGCATGTAGGACACAGCCGACTCTCTGGAACTTCATGTACCTGCGTGCTTGGTGTTATTTCTTTGTCATGTATCTTCAATTCCAGAGCACTAGTAACTTGGGACTTTATGTACGGATTGTGTATGTTGGAGGTGACATAGTCTGTCAGGTATTTGCTTGGAAACACATCAAACGTCTTTTCTGCGTTGTCGCTTGTCATGTGAAGCACCTGCTTGTGACGCGAACCATCTCTATATACGGTAATGCCTTTGAGTCCCATCTCATGTGCAAGAAGATATGCCGACTTTACATCCTCAGCAGTGACATCATATGGCATATTGATTGTCTTGGCTATCGCATTGCCTATCCAGCTCTGCCATACCGACTGCGCCATCAGGTGGTCAGACCAATGTATGTCCATCGCAGTTACAAATATCTTCTGCATCCATGTGGGAATCTCAGGAATTCCTCGGAGGGATCCATAGTTGTCTGCTATCTTGGCAAGTATCTCGTCTGTATATAGGCCGTTCTCCTTGAGGACATCCTCAATAACCTTGTTTGTGTAAAAGAACCGGCCCACAGTCACTCTCTTCTCAAATACGAGTGCAAAGGCAGGCTCCATTCCATTGGAGCAATCAGCTATCATAGATAGTGTTCCTGTCGGGGCAACGGTTGTAGTAAGCACGTTACGTATCCCATGTATCTTGATCTTTTCAATTAATGCATCCCACTCGTAGGAATGGGATTCTTTTGGCTTTTCATAGTACCCTGCCACTGGAATCTTCCCCTCGGGATATTCTGTTTTGGAGCAGAGTGGGAACTCGCCTCGGGATCTTGCAAGAGCCACACTCTCCTCCATGGAATAGTATGTCAACGCCTCTGCTAATTTGGATTGGAGCTCATAGCCTTCTTGTGAGTTGTATGGTATGCGCAATTTGTAGAGCAGGTCTGCCACACCCATCACCCCCAGTCCGATTCGTCGTGATTCTCTGGATGCAACACCGATCTGCTCAACAGGATAATGGTTCCCATCTATAATGTTGTCTAGGAATCTGGTCGTCTTGCGGATTGTCTCTTCATATCTCTGCCAGTCAAACTCATACTCGCCGTCTGCTTTTCTCTTCACTAGATTTGCTGTATTTATCGACCCCAAGTTGCACGACTCGTAAGGATACAAGCTCTGCTCTCCGCACGGATTTGTGGCACGTAGTGGGGCTTGCCTTGCTTTGGCAAACACGTTGTACTTGTTGATCTGATCAAAGAAGATGAGTCCAGGTTCTGCACTCTTCCATGCAGACATTGCAATCAGATCAATAAGCTGATGTGGATTTATCTCCTTAACTGGTTTCCTGTCTCGTGGATTTCGCAATATGTACTTGCCATCTTTGGCATCAACAAGTGAGTGCCAAAAGTCCTCCCATATTCCCACACTTACATTAAAGTTCTCAAGAACGCCTGGCTCAGTCTTGTTTGTGATGAACTTTTCGACATCTGGGTGCCACACCTCAATGATTCCCATGTTGGCACCGCGTCTCTTCCCACCCTGCTTGACGACCTCAGTTACCGTGTTTATTATCTCCATGAAGGAGACCGGACCGGAGGCGACGCCGGATGTGGATGCCACAATGTCACCCTCTTGACGTAGATCAGAATAGTTGATCCCTACACCACCACCAGACTTGAAGATCAGTGCAGCGTCAGATGTCGACTTCATTATCTGTTCCATGTTGTCAGGCATTCCAAGTACAAAGCATGCAGATAACTGTCCGAGTCGTCCACCTGCATTCATCATGGTGGGGGAGTTTGGCAAGAAATCTTGTGAAGTCATAAGCTCAAAGTATTCTGCGATTTTATCTGCATATCTGTCGAGTTGTTTTGCTGCAATCATTCGCAGCAACTCCTTAAAGCTTACCTTCATCTGGCCCTGAGAGGCAAGTATGGAATAATGATTTATCATGCTTCTAAAATGCCATTTGTTCAAAAAGTATCTGCCAATCTTGAATTTATAGTCAAAATTATCTAGTTTCTCAAGATACAACTGGGCTTCTGTAACATCCTGCGTCACGTTCCCCGACTTTACAAATACGGTAGAGTCGTACAGCATATCGCACAGTCCTACTAGTATGGCCACTCTCTCAAACATATGAGTGGGGGTCTCTACGATCTCGTTCTTGCCATTCCGCATGAGATACCTAGATGCCAATACTCGGAGACAGTTGAGATCAAATTTTTTGGATGTGGCATCAAGCGACTTTGTATTTAGGACTCGCATTTTTTCGTCCCTCAGCTTGCGCCGCTCGTGGCGGTAAACTATATACGCCTTGGCAATATCACTATTACCGCTGTCAATCAGGGTATATTCCACAATATCCTGAATATTCTCCACACTAGGCATCTTGCTACTTGTGAATCCTTGCTCCACAAGGTTGTCAACAACCTTTCTAGCAAGTTGATCAGCCATACCACGATCGGCTTTAGAGGTGGCTACTAGTGCCCTAAATATGGCATTTGAGATTTTATCTTGATTGAAAGATGTAACTGCACCACTACGCTTACGGATCTCATGTATAGTATTTTCTATTTGTGAATGATCCAAATTATAACCCTCAAGCAAAGGGTATGATTACTACAGTTATAACTTGTATGTTTGAAAATAGCTGATTTGACTGTTTACTGATCAATAATTTTGATAGCAATACTAGGTATTTCACATCGGCCTAGTTTTGTTATATGATGCGAAAATCGTATATACGGGGTTTTTTGTAACCCGATCATCAGTCACAGATACATGAAACTCAGATTATATGAGGAGACTTGCATCTTGGGCACTTGTCCTCAATTGACTCCTTGAAGCCACATTCACCACACACGGGGACACTCTTTACTGGCCTAAAGGAAGGGATCAGTTCAGCGGTCTTTTCAATAGATTTTTGGATTGTGGCAGTGGTAGCATCATTGGGCAGATCAAGTATTGCCAACATGCCTCCATTAAGTATTCTAAAGAGCCTGTTACATTCGACAATCGGCTCAGATTTGGTGGTATAGTCGCTCACTTCGGCAGAGTCAAGTACGATTCCCTGTGAATAAGAGTCACTGTCCATCGAATTCGGGGATGAATTTTTACCATATTTTTCTGCATCTTGTGTTGCAAACCTAGCAGAACTAACAGTCTCAGTCATGGAGATAGTTACTGGATCTCCTAGTTCTTTGCCTTTCTTGGATGCAACATCCACAGCAGTCTCAACCACCTTATAAAGGACATCCTTCCCCTTCTTGTTGTTCTGGAATCCAAGTATGTTGAATACTGCCTCCTGCAATCCAACTAAATTGATCACAAGCGACATGTGGCTCCGTTGCATGTACTGGGTGTTCTTTGCAAGAATTGGATTCAGTCCCCGTCTTGTGAGATCAGATATGTCTTTCTTTCGCAGTGCCAATGCAGACAGAGCCGGCTTCATGAGCAGTGCAAGTCTTGCCCTAAAGTATGTCTCATCCTTGTTGGATTCAAAGGCAAGTCTTGGTAGATTGATGGATAAGGATTGAAGTGTGATTGTAATGGGGCCGGAGCTCCTAGATGAGGCATGTACAAGTGCACTTCCAGATGTAGATCCCTTGGTAAATAGTATTTTGCCGCCAACAGAAATTATTTCAGATAGTGCTTGTGACACATCTGACAACTTGCCTTTTTCGTGATCTATTATCAGACCGATCTTTGGGATCGCTGTAATCATTACATAGTTTTTGTATGCATTGATTACTGAATTGATTATTTTGGTGTCAGTACCCAAGTGAATTCGTAGTGATATGGTGGTGCCCGTACTGCTATAAGTTGACGATGCAGATGCGGTTGCAAGTGCACTTGTTAACGCACGTTCAACATCAGAAACAGACTTGGAGTGTTTTGCAAGAAGTTGTGTCAATCCATCCAGTACGATTTCGTGTGATGCCTCTTTGGACAACAATGAAATAATTATGGAAAGGGAGGTCATTGTTTCGTCAAGTTGTTTGGATGGGGAAATTTTTGAGACGGCAGCATATTTGCCACCAATACCTATTCCATCTGAGATGAGTTCTTTAACATTTACAGATATGGTATCCGGAATCATCGACCATGTACCAGGATTGGTGATATGCAAGTCGCCAGACAGATGGTGATCTGCAACATCTTTTGGTAGTGTATTAGTCAGTAGGTGCTCTGCAAATACCTTTTGTCCAGTGTGAAATAGTAGGCCCTCAATACCATTATCAATATTGTCCAAGTCAGTAAGCATCTCTTGTACATCAAATACCGGAAGACCTAGACGTGCAAGCTTGTTGCGGTACTCTTCGTGACCATGCTCCAATAGTACAGAATTGACCAATTCTCGGATCAGCGAGCCTGTAAGGTAGGTAGTCTGGTATTTATAGATCCGATTTTCGACCTCTTCGGTGATTTTCTGGGCCAGTTCCAGCGGGAGACTCCCCTCACGAACCAATGACTGTATTATTTTATGAGAATTAAATTCCTCGATGGAATCATGTGATGTCCTGACATACATCTTTCCACTTTCAATAATTGAACGTTCTTCGATCTGCCTTGCCAAGCTCAAGACAAGCTTACCAAGGTTTGTAATGGTGTAACGTCTTTCTGACTTGTTTAATGCTACAAGGGACTGTCTCAATAATTTTCTAAGATGGTAAGCAAATTTGCCACTCTCTTTTTTGGATTTGAATCCCGCCATCGACTTTAACTCAGAGTATGTGAGTGGTCCCTTTGAATTCAGAATTCGCAGTATATCAATTCTGTTCGGGCTTGCCATTACAGAAAAGATCATCCTTACGCGTTTTGATGTGGACTGGAGGATCCCACTTCTCTTTGGTTCTTCAACACTGCCATGTAATTCCATATATTTTGACTCAAAAATACACTAAATAAGATTTATGGCAAGTGATTTGGATCAATGAAATCAAACAGTTTGCTACGATATTATATCAAAATATAAAATTAGGTAATTGCCAAGATGGTCACTGTTTAATAGATCAGTTTTCGTGTATATCAAGTGAAAATTCAGATGTCGACAATGCCTGTCCACATGATGGACATTTTCCGGCAGAGGCGTTCATGACATCTTTGAGTGACTTTAACATCTTCATGCTGGTGATCTTGTCTCCACATTTACCACATGTTACTTCGACTGACATCAAAGAAATCAACAAAGAATGACTAATAAGGAAAGATTCAAAATTTTTTTAATTAGTAGAACAAAAAAAATTACTGCTTTTCAATTATTATTCCACGTTCATCAAAGCCAGTGATTCTGGCCCTCATACCTACAGGAAGGTCACTGGGAGTTACAATTCCACTCATAAAGCCAGATATCCGTAGATCTGAATCATCTAGTTTGAGCACTACAAAGGCGTATGGAGTATATTTTTCAAAGCCGGCTGGTGCCACTGTAATTATTGTATATGTGACAATCTTGCCAGTACCTTCCAAAATGGCATCCTCATACCCCTTACTACCACATTTTATGCAGTAATAGGCAGTGGACAGGTGAATATAGCCGCAATTGATACACTTGTGTGCCAGAAGCTTGCCCTGCTTGGCATTCTCTTTAACTTGCTCTTCAGGGGACATTTTTATACACTCTGAAAGATATGCACTGCGCAGCTTGCTCCGGTTGCGCCAAAGTTGTGAGTGAGGCCAATCTTTGCATCATTGACAGTTCTTGCTCCTGCATTTCCCGTAAGTTGGTCATACATTTCAACTACTTGACCGATTCCGGTGGCACCTATAGGGTGTCCCTTTGACTTTAGGCCACCAGACGGATTAATTGATATGTCAGAGTTTAGCTTTGTTCGATCATCTCTTACTGCTTCAACTCCTTTACCTTTTTCAAAGAATCCCAGATCTTCGGTATCTACAATCTCTGCAACAGTAAAGCAGTCATGTACTTCTGCAAGATCTACATCTTTTGAAGTAATGCCTGCCATTTTGTAAGCTCCCTCAGCTGCAATCTTGGTACTAGGAATGGTAGTTATATGATCGCGTCCCTGTAGTGCAGCAGGCGAGCCGCCCCTTCCCGAACCTATAACTTCAATGTAATCACCTCCATGTTCTTTTGCAAATTTCTCAGAACACAAGATGACAGAACTTGCACCATCTGAGAATGGACAACAATCATAAAGTTTCAACGGACTTGCAACCACGGCAGATTTCATGACATCATCTACTGTAATTTTTTTCTGGATGTGTGCCTTGGGGTTCAATGTACCATTCTCATGATTCTTGACGGCGACCTTTGCAAAATCTTCCTCAGTTGCGCCAAACTCTGTCAGGTATGCACGCGCCATTGCTGCGAACAGTCCAGGAAATGATGCTCCTGCTTGGCCCTCATAGAAAAAGTCCGAACAATATGCAAAATAAGTTGTAGTCCATCCTGTACCTGTGTGTGTAACTTTTTCAACACCTGTGGCCACAATACAGTCGTAAAATCCTGCTGCAACATTAGCATATGCCTCCCTGAATGCTACAGAACCACTACCGCAAGCAGATTCAATAGTAAGTGACGGCTTGCCTGGAATTCCCAATCTGCTCATCAGTACGGGGCCAATATGTACCTGTTTGTCTGCAATTCCAAATACATTGGACAGATAGGATGCATCTATATCTTTGGTCTCAATTGCTGCACTCTCAATTGCTGCAACCGATGCCTGAGTTGCAATATCAACTAGACTGTCGTCTAATTTCCCGTATTTGGTACTTCCTGCACCAAGAACACAAACCTTTTCCACAAATGTGGCTGACCGAATTCCCTATAAAAATCGTATTAGTAGAATAAACAGAAAGTTATCTATTGAATAGGATCAAACTTAGAAATGTACAGAAAATGACAAGGCACGTAGCAAAGACCACAAAGTCGGAGACAAGATCCCTCAGAAAAGAGATCATACAGTATCTAGATGGCAATGGATACCTATCATGGTCCGCAAAAGAGAGAAAATATATGATTCTAGGCACCAACTCTCCGAAGAATGGCCTAGTTAGGTGTCCCGTATGCGGTATCGGCCAGTTAATGGTGATCAAATCAAAGATTACCAAGAAGAGATTCATGGGTTGCTCCAACTTTCGTGGGGGTTGCAATGCATCATCGCCGCTGTTACAGAAGGCAAGACTGAGAGCCACAAAGAAGGCATGTGACAAATGTGGGTGGCCAATTATAATTTTTCGATATTCGTCAAAACAGAAATGGAGCAGGCAGTGTTCCAATTTTAGCTGTAAAAGCAGAGATACTACCAATTAGAGGTAGAATAAACATCAGTACGTCGATTTTTTAGCAATGGTAGCATCTTGCGTACTTGGGTAACCCTTTGCGGATCAATGTCTGCATATCCTATTCCTTGTCTTGTTCTCATGTCAAGTAGAATTTTCCCAAAAGGATCCACCACCAGACTCCTACCACAGTAGATGTTTCCAATTTGATCGGGAGCTACAACATAGCAGCCATTCTCAATTGCACGCGTCCTGTTTATAGATATCCAGTGCTCTTCTTTCAGATCGCCCCTAACCCAAGCAGATGGAGCAATCAAGACTTGGGAGCCTGCAACTGCAAGCATACGTGACATCTCTGGAAAACGTAGATCATAGCAGATCATCATTCCTACTTTTCCAACTGGTGTCTTTACAGGACTGGCAACCTTGGAGCCAGGGGTCAGTTTGTTGGATTCCTTAAATCCCAACGCATCATAAAGATGAATTTTTCTGTACGTCGAGATCACTTTACCATATTTGTCAATCAGAAATGAGGTATCATGTACACGATCTTTTTTCCTACTTTTTTCATAAAAAGAACCAACTACAACTATACTATTTTTCCTTGCAGATTCTGCAATTGTAGATACGAAATCACCTTGTATGGTCTCTGCTATACCGGCAAGCTGTTTGGGGGTGTGAGATGAATCCACATATAGCATCATGAATTCTGGAAATGCCACAAGATGTGCTTTTTGTTTAGATGCTTGTGAGATGTAATTGAGAATTTTTTTCAAATTGAGCTCTTTGTCAGTTGATGCCTTGAACTGTACAACTGCTACCTTCACACAAGTTTTCTAGCTGGAAGAAGATAAAAAGATAAGGAAAGAATGTGAGTATAGTCAATATGTAAATAAAAATGACGAGTCTGCATGAATGAGTTTACATATAGCAATGTATGATAGTATCGTGTATAATAGATAGCTATAGTGGATCTCCTGCAAGAAACCAGTTCTCTTTTGGTCTGTCTTCAAAGACCACAATTACATGGTTTTCTTTTGTCTTGAGGATCTTTGCGGCAGATTCAGTTATTGCTTTGGCAAATTCGGCCTTTTGTTTTCTAGTTCGTCCAGGATACATAGATACAGTAATCAGAGGCATAATTTAGTGAATGTATTTAGTTGATTTATTTCTTGTCTAGTCAGGCATGTATCCATATCTAGTTCCGTAGGTAAATTCGGAGCTGTGTGTTTTTTTGTACAAGTAACCTGTTGCCAACCCCACCACAAATCCACCAATGTGTGCAAGATATGCCACACCGCCGCCCGCCACACCAAAGCCACCTATAAAGAAGGGCAGTAGATTCTGGAAGATTAGCCAGAAAGGTAGGAACCATTTGGCTTGTATATGCATCATCCTCCAAAAGAATCCAAATATCATAAAGGTCTGGATGCGAGCACGCGGGAAAATTACAAGGTATGCCCCAAGTATTCCAGAGATTGCACCAGATGCTCCTACTGCAGGAATTGCGCTGTTGACATCTCCAAGAATGTGAATCATACCAGCTGCAACGCCCCATGCAAGATAGATTCCAATGTATTTGAGTCTACCAAATTTTTGTTCAATATTATCTCCAAATATCCACAAGAACAGCATGTTGCCGCCAAGATGCATCAAGCCACCATGCATAAAGGTCGAACTAAGCAAAGTGAGATATGGCATGTCAGGACATGTAATGACTACTGGCCCGCTACCAAAATTGATGTTCATGGCAGTCTCGCCCATTATACAAGTGGGCACAGCACCCCAACTGTAAAACATCGAGGTTGCGTGGGGGAATGTAAATTCGAAGAACTGTCCAGTTGCTGCAACTTCAAAGAAAAACACGATGACATTTGCCAGAATAAGTGCATAGGTAACTTTGGGTTTAAATCCTGGAGGGTGTGGATTTTCATCCCGTAATGGAAACATAATAGTATAAAGATGATAAAAGAAATTTGTATAATAAGATTATTCAATGAGATTAGCAAATGTTGTCAATCTAGTTGAATGATCGGCCAGTCAATCAGATATGTAATTGCTCCTACAAAGTCTTCATCGGAAATTTTGTCTTCAGGCCACCATTCTGAGAATATCCACACTATGATGGTATCTCCCAGTTGGAACTAGGAACGGCATCCCTTTGAGGCAGGACAATTATTCCTTCTTCAGTCATAAAGTTGATTCTCTTGATAAATTCTGAATCAGATATTTTGTCTGTAGACCACCAGCTGGCATTTGTTTTGATCCATTGATGTATCAGTGAAAGTTCGGATGGAATACCTTTCTCAAAGTAGGGGATTTTCAGCACGCCCTGTGATGGTGTACCTACCTGAAATACAACATGCCAAAATCACACATCATCCAAACTTTGGATGAATTTGACAGGCATGTCATTTATTGGGACATGAAATTTTTCAGTGCCTGAAATTGGCGCAAATTCAAAATTGGCACAAGTTTCTAGCAGATAGCTGTTATATCCACGCATAGTTAATGATGTCTCTTGATCGTCAAACTCTGCTGCTGAAAACCATGCACCAGAATCATATCGGGAATTAAACTGGCCGCAGTTCTTTTTGGCAGTAGCAGGAATTATTGTGGTGTCCACAGGTGCAAAGCAGCTATAATAAAGGACATCTTCAGAGATGGTCATATCCGGATACATTGAAAAGGTGACTATTTGACCGGGTTTGATTTTTTCAATCAGATTGATGTTCTATACTACATCAGGATGATTATTGCCGTGGATCACTGCATAAACAACTGGAAAGTATATCGTTTCGTCTCCAATATTTTATTCTTCCAGTAAGATGACCGGCATCATGCTTAATCAACGTGTCATCGTATGACACTTGCAATGATATATGGGTATAATCCGTATGGACATATTCCATCACCACATCAAATAGGGTGGGAGAATCACCATATACATTAGAGAATTTAATTTTGAATGGCATCTCCCTATCAGAGGCAATCTGTACATGTTGAATTGTCTTAGAAAATACATGTTGGCCATCAGCTACTGATATTGTGATTGTAGGAAGTATGGAAAGACGGGTTTCATTTTTAACATTTCTCACTACAGTGTATACTCCAAATGAATCAAAGTATCCCACACATTCATTCTTGGGAATATATGCCTCCCCATTACTGATAGTAATATCGTCGTAGCTACAAGAACCACCAACAGACCCGAGCAGGCGCAGTTAGAGGGAGTTGAAAATATCTTCGTAGCCAGAGATGGGTCTCTCAAGCATGCCGGGTCTATAATCTTCAATTAATTTATCTACTAGATGTCGCGCTTTGATATAGTACCTTTTTTGGAATCGGGTAAATTTTGGTTCTACCAAACCATCATTGACAATTCGGGACAGATGCAGAGAAACTGTAGATGGTGATTTGTTGACCTTGCGCACCAGTTCTTGAAACATCAAGCCATCTTCCTCTACAAGTGTAAGCAGTATATCTCGCGGGGTTTGCTTGCGTAGTGCCGTGATTACGCGTGACTCGTCTTCTGTAATATCAAGTGGAAAAAACCTTGTCTGTCTTGGCTCTCGTACTGTCTTGATGGCGCCATTTCTTTCCAACTTGCTCAGATAATGACTAAGAACACCATTTTGGAATCCAGAGGAACGCACAAGCTCTCTGAATCGAATTCCGGGGGATGTCTTGATTAGCTGTAGTAGAATCAGAGATCTGTCAGTCGTTTCTAAATACCCCCAGAGCCAGCAGGCCAAGCGTGCCAAAAGTCAGTAGATGCCCGACTTCGGATAGTGACATGAACGGCAAGTCATATAGAGTTGGCCACGTTACATCCACCAACAGAACCGATTCGGCACCAATAAAATTTGCAAATGCAAATGCACTCAGCAGATATCTCTTTGTTTTTAGGCGAAGATATGCAAGTATTCCGAGAATTGTGATAAATACGGCAAGAGTGATTCCCCCCACATGCAGTAAAATGTGTGCCATGTGATAACCGTGAAATATGTGCGGCATTATTACAGGAACTGCCAGAATTGTAATTATACCAATTACAACAATAGATAGTAACGCAGATTTTTTTTCAAGTAGAATATAGGGACGAAACAAAACAGTATAAATTCAATTTCAATCAATTTAAAACAATTGGTACATTGATCGAACATGCTGCTAAATATCTAGTATTCCTTGCTCTATCAGGAACTGTAAACCCATGATGAATGTCTCATCATCAATTATGCCAGCGGACCACCATTGGGCATTGTTTTTTACCCAAGGTGGAATTTCAGATGGCATAGATGATACAGTGGTTGCAGAGACCATAATTATATCATTTTGAATTAGGAACTCGATTCCATGTAGGAATGTCTCATCATCAATTATGCCAGCGGACCACCATTGGGCATTGTTTTTTACCCAGTTAGGAACAGCAGACGGTTCTGGAGCTTGCACCAGACTATCAACTAAAACTGGAACAGAAGCAGTTGCATATGGATTGCCATTCAAATTCTCAAAGTTAAGGTGTATAATACCGCTTGATTGTGGGGGGATTGTAAATTGGGCCACATTGGAATGATCTCTTGAATCAGTGCTGGTAGCGCTGTTCTTGAATATAACAAGGTCATTTTGCGTTACAGAAAAGTCATAGTTTACTGCAATAGGTGTGTTCTTTAAGAAGATATCTAAGATGTCAAAGTAAATGGTTGCAGTAGAATCTGATTGTAGTCTCTTGGGATCCCAAGATACCAGCACCCTGAACTGGCTATTGTCTGTAACAGAACTTAGCTTGGTACTTGCTGGAACTATAACGAAATTCATCCCTTGTTGTGTGTTTTTCTCAAAGATATTCCAGAGCTCTTGTTGTGGTACGATAAAGTGAACTATACGCACATCAACAGAAAAATCATCTATAGATACAATACTATCTGGAAGCTGAACGTCATTGATATACATGGAAAAGTCAGACACCAACAGATCACCAAATGTATTTGGTATGGCCAGTTCTTGATGTACTACAGATGTCTGTTCAATGTTGCTTGCAGTCCACTCAAATGGCATTGAAAATGAGATCTGTTTTGAAGATACATCATAAGCAAAGTCTGAGAGCTCATCATAGTAAGTGATGGTATCAATTGTCTGCTGTCCATAGTCTGGATGAGCTATATTATACGTGACAGTCTGGGGAACAGATATTCCCACATTGTACATAAGTGGATCGTCACGCAATGTAATGGAACCATCCACAGACAAGATAGATACATCAAATGTGTAGAGACCACCGTAGCTTAGCTTGGGCCCCATGACGTTGATCTTTCTGCTTTCCAAGCCAAGCAGTGAACCTAATAGATTTCCGTCAATCTCCTCAATCAATATGGAGTCAGTATCTTCTGACACAAAATTAAATACAAGAAATCCATGCTCGGCACTAAATTCCCTTTCAAATAGAAATTGATCGCCGCGCTCGGCTCTTATATGAAAAAGTACATCTCTCAAAGTAACTTTAGAGTCAAAGTCAAGAAATGAGATGGAGATCTGTAGATCATCTTTGTCCACATTCTGGGAAGAGGATGCCTCCAACGTAACTTGCTTTCCATCCAGCTCGACGGGTGGAAATGTTTCGCTGCCGATACCATGTCCATATGCAACACCAAAAGAATAACCAGAGATCAAAAGTAGAATTAACGAAATTATAGTATAGTGTTTCTTCAACTCATATCTAGGTCCATTTGTTGGGATCTTTTTTCCATATCTGTTTTCCGTCAACAGTGATACTGGTCGTGTCCTCAAAGATTGTGTGCCATTTTCCGTTTGATGGGAAAATTTTGTTCATTTGATGAATTCTGTCGTTGGTAGGTGCTTTGTTCATCAAAGCACCCCACCGCATGTTCGGAATTTTTGGCATTATATCATTGATATCTTTCATTATTTTTCACTCAAACAAAATTTACTAGTTCACCTGAAGGATACCCTCTCGGATGAGAAATTGCATTCCCTGAATAAATGAATTGTCATCAATTAAACCATCCGCCCACCATCCAGCATTGTTCTTTATCCAGGGTGGAATTGTACTTGATACTGTCGTAGAGGATGTAGTGGTTGCAGGAATATCCAGTATGTTTTCTTGGATGAGAAATTGCATTCCCTGAATAAATGAATTGTCATCAATTAAACCATCCGCCCACCATCCAGCATTGTTCTTTATCCAGGGTGGAATTGTACTTGGAGTAGCTTGTGTAAGACCTGGCCCGAGTTCCATCAAAGTAGAGCCAATTCCAGAATATGTTGTGTCGTAGTTGAGTCCAGTTCCAAATACCAGTATATCTAGCCGGTATTGTCCCTGAGATGGTATATGAATTGGATGAATATCTATTCCTTCTGATGCATGAATTCCTGGCATCTCATCATTGCCTCCCACAAGACTATAAATTTCATTGTTGTTCCCATCAAACAGAGCAAGGGCATATCTAATATCTTGTATCAGATTACCATTATCATTCAAGAAGGCTATTTCAAAGGGAACAAAATCACCGGCACCAAAAGTTGCATCCCACGACACATTGACGGTGGTAGGTACGCGTTCAAACATGTCAGTATCTACCAAATAAAAATCGGTCGAGTGTTTGGAAATATCGTCCTGAGGAATCAATTTTATGGTCATCTTTGGATTTGAATAATTCTCAGGACCCAATAGATCGTTGATTAGTATCAAGTTGTTTTTTGTGATAAGAAAGTGTATTACATTTGTATCATCGTACGAGTATGGATCATTGAGTAGTGCGCGCTGCTCAAGTTGAACACCATTGATATATCCCTCAAATTGTTTTCCCTCAGCATAAGGGGCAAATGATTTGGGAATTCTAATTTCCTCATGTACTACTTGGACCAAATCTACGTAATCTGGTGTCCAGTCAAATGGCATGTCAAATGTGATAGAGTTGTCAGATTGATCAAATTGAAAGTTTTCCACTTTGTCATAGTAGGTCTTTACAACTATGGGGACCTCCTCGGCATTTGCCGGTTTGATTAAGAAGTCCTGATCCTGTGCAACGCTGATAAATGTATCATAGCTTAGCATGTCTGCAAGCACAGTTTTGGGGCTGGTGGCGCCCTCAATGTCCACTTTTATATTGTACAGCCCGCCTTTGACAAACAGCGGACCTGTTATAGTGGGTTTTCCATCACCATATACAAACAAGGCACCCGGTGCACTCACATGTTCAGAGCCACCATAAATGGTACATCGCCACAGATCAGATTCGGTGCAACCCGCCTGTGGTCTGATTTCCAAATTAAGAATACCATCCATGTCATAAAATAGATTCCTTGCCAATAGTTCGCCGCTCTGCCAGACTTCAATTCTATATGTTACTTTTTCCAATGTTGTGTCAGTTAAGGTGTCAAAGAAACGGACACTCAGATCAACATTATTAATGTCACCCACAGTAATATCAGATGGGGTGACTTCGGTTCGTACAGTTACTTCCATGTCGCCAAAGGTTAGTGCTTCTGCCTGATCGCCACCAAGACCATGTCCATACACTACAGGAGCAAGCGAGATAGTAAAGATACCTATTACCGCAAATAGAATAATTGGGATCTGCATGCTGTAAGTTACGAATTTCCATATTTAAATAATGCACAGGTAAATGATGCATATTACCACGAAATAACCATATTGTCAGTTTCGTTAATTCCAGACACACAATATACACATGGTGAATTGATTCACCAAATCAGAATTAGTGAGATTTTTATTTATGAAATTGAAAATGCAGAATAGTGAAATTCCTATTATTGTTGATGTTTGTGCCTTTACTGACAACTATAACATTTGCCCAATCAGAACCGCAGATGATGCCTACCGAACATGGTACTACCCAAGTCGGCATCGCCAGCGCTGAGATCTTGACATCAGAACCGCAGATGATGCCTACCGAACATGGTACACTGACCGTCAAGCTGTCACATGAAGATATAATACTAGGAGAGGTAACCAAACTGAAGATTGATTTTATAAATCCACAAACAAAAGAAGTTCAGGAACATATTGATTATACAGTAACTGTCTCAAAAGACAATGAGGACATTTTTGGACCTATTCCGCTGACGCACACATCAGAAGGAACTGTACGAATTCCAATCGAGTTTGTTGAGGAAGGTATGCATGAGGTATACATTGAAGTAGAAGGTATCTTGTTTCAACCAATTCCCATAGAGACAGTAATGTTCGGTGTAGCAGTGGGTGATGTACAGACAGATACAAGTGACATAAAAGGCGAAGATACAAGTGGCGGATGCTTGATTGCTACTGCCACATATGGATCCGAATTGGCCACACAAGTACAACAGTTAAGGGAACTCAGAGACAACACGATACTCGAAACAGAATCTGGAGCTGCATTCATGACTGCGTTCAACCAGATCTATTATTCATTTTCACCTTCGGTTGCAGACTTTGCAAGAGAACATCTAGCATTCAAAGAAATTACCAAAATAGTGCTAACTCCGATGCTGTCATCATTAACCATACTAAACCATATAGAAATTGGTTCTGATGAGGAGTTGCTCAGCTATGGCATACCTATACTCTTGTTAAATATAGGAATGTATGCAGGACTTCCCATAATGGGCATTCTGAAGATATATCAATGTAAAAGAAGGTAATCACCCCAAATAGATCTAGGGTTCTTTTGCAAAAAAGGGACAAGTCATGTGATTAATTCTTGGGACGGTCCACCGTGATGAAATTATTAGATATGTTATGTCAATTATATCTGATGGGGGCACTGTCCCTTTTTTGCAAAAGAACCAGATCTAGTGAAGTTTTTATGTATCCATTAAAATAAGGAAGCCAATGAGGATTTTAACAATAGGCTCTTTGGCTATGCTGTTTACGATTGGGGCAGTACTTGTAGCAACTCCAGCTGCATTGGCTGATCACCCCCAAGTTACAGTAGTGCCTGCAGCTGGCTCTGGTGTTGCTGGATGTCAGGATGAGCCCGAAGGATGCTACATTCCCACAGAAGCTGCTGTTGACGTAGGAGGAACAGTCATATTCTCAAATACTGATACTCTGGCCCACACATT
>CAZIHR010000127.1:0-33656 GCA_964538885.1 uncultured Nitrosopumilaceae archaeon | reverse complement strand
GTTTGGGCACTGCATGAGCGAGTCTGCCACCTCCTGGAAGCTCTTACCATGCATGCACACCATGTTCACTGCGGCCATCCTGATCTTGATGCTGGCAACCTTCTCCTTCTTGTACGCCTTTCTGAGATCTTCTGATTTTTTGCTGGCATTACAATGCGCTACACACAATGATCAAAATGTGTTTCTATTGGAAATATTTGACCTCAAGAACATTTGCACTACAGTATACGTCCTGCACCAATGGCGCGTTTCCTATTTTTTCTTGAGAGGCGTTTCTTCTCTGCTTTTGTATATATTTTCTCTATTTTTTCCACTATTATACTCGACAGAAATACCCAAGAGGGACTGGAACAGTGCAGGATTTTTTGATAATCTTTCGTATACAGACATAAAATATGCTTAGTTGGCATACTATTTGGATCTTTTGAGGTCAGTTAATGAAATACGGCTAATTGAGAATCGCTTCTCATGTTTTGCTCAACTAGAATTCCAGTATGAATTTCAATAGGTAAATTATGCTCCAGTGCGGTATAATGTGACCATCACATATGCAATCTCGTCCGTAAAACTCATGTCTTGATTTGCCTGTAATGCATATCTTGTGGTATAGTCCCAAAATTGGGCGTTTTTTGTAGATGCCACCTTACAAATTTGCTCGTTCAACAGAATCACTTTAACACATTCTTTGATAATAACTAACCTCAACCATAATTCACATAATGCTAAAAGAGATACACTGAATATCTGGCACATATTAACAAACACATGCGTACAGCATATAGCTTGGGATCCCTCTTAACAGTCAACGAGGTATTAGAGTGTGCTAGAATCCTTTCAGATACTGATGTAGATACAATCTGGATTCCAGAGACATGGGGAATGGAAAACTTTGCAATGCTAGGTGCCATATCCCAACTAACAAACACTCCCAATATTGGCTCTTCAATAGTCAACATCTATTCACGAAGTCCTGCGGCAATTGCTATGGGTGCAGCAACTGTAGATACACTCACTGATGGAAAGTTAATTCTAGGTCTTGGCACAAGCAGCATTCCAATAGTAAAAAATTTCCACGGATATGAATTTGAGCAACCCATCAAAAGAATGAAAGAGTACGTCGGGATAATACGCAAAATAACAACTACTCAAAATGCAAATTATGAGGGAGACATATTTAACATCAAAAATTTTTCGTTGTTGATCAAACCGCCAAGAAAGTACATACCAATTTATCTGGCGGCCGTAAATAAAAAAATGGTAAATCTAACGTGGGATATAGCAGATGGGGTAATATTTTATTTGCGTCCAATAACAGAAATCAAGCAAACTGTTCTGAGAATGCAGTCAAGACGTAGAATTGATGTCACATGTCAGATAATTACATGTGTCTCTGAAGATGTAGAAGCTGCAATAACTCGTGCAAAAAAAACACTTGGATTTTATATCTCAGTTGGCAAAGTATACAGAGAATTCCTTGCAGAGAATGGTTTTAGAACCGAAACAAAAAATATTGCAAACGAATATGAGGAATCCGGACTAAATTCCGCATCTAAGCTTGTTACAGATAAAATGCTTGACTCGTTGACAATTACTGGGACACCAGACGATTGCCAAAGAAAGATTCTTCCATTTTATAAAGCGGGCATAGACATTCCAATATTACAATTTAATCCTGTAGGTGATACAATAAAGTCGTTTAAGCTGCTTGCCAAGACGTTCTCAAGTGATCTATGATGAATAAAGTTGGAATTGCTGCTTGTGGCATGACAAAATTTTCCATGGAAGATTTAGAAATTCAATCCATATTGGCAAAATCTGCAAAAAACCTATTTGATTCATGTAGGAATCTTGATAAAAATACAATAAACTCTATGATTGTATCAACTAACAGCAATGCAAAGTATCTTGCTCAAATTCTTTCAGAGATGCTAGGAATCGGACCAAAGACAGCACATACTGTAGAGAGTCTCTGCAATTCAGGGACAAATGCTATAGTATCTGCATACTCGTATATTGCATCAGGATTAGCAGATATGATTCTTGTAACAGGGGCAGAAAGATATGACAGTCCGGGTCGTGTTTTGAAATGGGATAAATCTCGTGGTGAGTTTGGACATCCAATTTATTGGGCATCATTACTTACACAGTCATACAAACAAAAATATCACATAACAGATGATGATCTTGCAACAATACCTGCAAAAAACCACAAGCAGGCAGCAAACAACCCAAACGCCCTCTCACAAAATGTCTATACCATAACCGATGTAAAAAATTCCAAAAGAATCACAGACGATATTAGATTACTTGACTGTTCAAGATCCTGTACTGGAGGAGCATCAATACTACTTGTATCAGAGGCAAAAGCCAAACAGATCACAGATTGTCCCATATGGATTACCGGCATCGGTCAAAAAACCACATCTGCCGGATTTACCAAGAATGTACGATTTGACACTATGGAATCCACCTCCATTGCTGCAAGAAATGCACTTGCCATGTCTAAGTGTGATGCAGGTAATCTTGATGTGATAGAAGTACACGATGCTTTTTCAGTATGTGAGCCAATGGCATTAGAATCAATTGGAATAATAGAAAAAGGACAGGGAATAAATTTTGCAAAGGAACTATACACAACAAATAATTTTATGATAAATCCAAGAGGAGGTCTGCTTGGATCAGGACATCCTCTAGGAGCAACAGGAATTGCACAAGCAGTGGAGATATTCAGGCAGCTGCAAGGTACAGCGGGAAGACGACAGATTGACAATCCCAAAGTGGGCCTTGTACACAACATGGCAGCTGCTGCCACATCATCTACAATATTGGTGTTAGAAAAATGATGTTTGAATCAGAATTAAAAAAAGGCAATTTGATAATATCAAAGTGTTCACACTGTATGATGGTGGTGTGGCCACCAGCTGATTTTTGTAACAGATGTATGCGAGAAACTGTATGGGAAGATGCACCACTTGATGGTATTATCTTAGAATCGTCAAGAAAAGATGGGAATTATTTTTGTATAGCAGAGATAGACAATTCATTTAGAATTATGGGAAGTGTCACATCTGGTACACCAAATACCGGAAAAAAAGTCAGAGTGAAAAAATGTGGCATACGAAACGGCGCATGGTATTTTGAGTTGCAAGTATCAAACTAATTTTGTGAATATATATGGAGTTTCATTATCCTGATCAAATGTCCAGACGGTAGGTAGATAAATTGTATCTATTACCTTCAGGCCATATTTTTTAATGAGTGAAAACCACCCTCCATTTCTAGTATTACTTGATAATGGACGTTTTGAATCAGATCCGACAAAAACAAACATTGTATCTGACAGTATCGTTTTACTAATTATTTTGTTAATTACCGAGTCAGCCAACATATCACCACCCATCTGTGGTAATCCACCTATGAAAAATGCAGTATGTGAAGCAGCAAACGAGTAATTATATGTAGTAGCATCTGCACAGATTGAATCAAAGTGAACTCCTGTAGAATGTATGATTGAATGTTGCAGTTGTGATAGAGCGCCATCTATTTCTATACCCAAAGAATCACATCCCAGTATCTTGCCACAATACGCTATTCTGCCATCCCCTGAGCCTATATCAACAATATAGTTACATCCCAAATTTTTTGTATATAGTGTGGCCACATATGCAGAAATCAGCCAAGTTGGATAGAATGGTTGGCAGCTAAAGCCGTGCTTGATACTATCTAACCAATATGTTCCTATGTCACCTTCATATATCATACAGTCACTATCCAAGATTTTTTGTACAAAATAGTTAGAGTATATTGGATTACATCTTACAAACTCATGAAGATGCTCAAGATCTCCCTGTTCCACTGCAAAATTCTCTGTAGGTTTAATTGGAATTAACTCTTGTATGTGGCTACTTTTATCATATTGCTCGGCAAATTTGCGCTTTAGTGATACAAGTCTTTTTGCCACCTTTAGTGTATTCTGGCAGCTAGTTAACATGCCAATATAGATAATTCATGTAAATAAAAATCCTAACAACAGATGACAGACACTTTAAGCTCATTGGTATAACTGTAAGAATCATACCCTCATATTGACAACATGAAAAAATGTCCGATGATTTCAGAGTTGTTGCCGTGCAACAATCATCGGGATTCACAGTTGGAATCATGTTATACTGTGGGAACATGCCTAAAAAATCCACTTTTCTGGCAAATATGAACAAATGTTCCTCAGCATGTATCAAAGGTATTGTATGATTACCTATAATACTTAATGAATTATAGTTAGAACAAACTAGGAAAAATAGAATGAGTGGCATCACACTATCAGATAGAAAAAAGCGACAAATCAACAAGGCTGCTTCAAAGATCAGGAGACGGCGAGGATATCAGTGGGAAGATACAATAGTTAAACGGTTCAAATCAGTAAAAAGTTGGAGGGCATTCCGATTAGGCTCTCCTAGTACCAAACTGCCTGATGTGCTGGCAGTCAACACAGAACTGAAAACATTACTTGCAATAGAAGCAAAGTCAGGTACAGTCATGTCACTCCCTGTACCAGCTGAGCAGATTGACAGATGCATATTTTGGGCAAATACATTTGAAATTTATAATAAACGCAGTGTAATTCTCGCATTCAAGTTCCTCAGAAAGAAAAGAGTTGGACGTGCAAAGTATGAAAAAAGAGAATTGCGAGAATTTTTCAAAGTTTGGGATATACAACAGACAGGTACTGACTGTTATTGTACTTATGATGGAAAAATCTTTACAAAAGTAAATGGAAGGAAGATCGAATTAAAATTACAAGAATACAAGATGCCATTTTAAGACAGGATCATTACAATATTATTATACAAATGATTTTTTAATGACTGTAAAAAACAATACACATGAATAAAGAAGAATCTCCTGAATCAACCGATTCAGAACTTGAAACAGCCGAGCCATCTAGCAAATCACTCTTAGAGACCGTCTCAGAGCCTGAACCTAATACTAACTCTAGAATCAGTTTTGATGAGTTTACAGATGAACGTACACTAGTAAGCCATGATGCACTAGGAAATAAGCAAATGAAAGTAAAGGTACTTGAAGTATCAGATGAAGTGCCTCCAATTCAATGGAAGTTTGGTGATAGAGTTAAAGTAACAAAGATTCTAGTTACGATCAAGCACCTTGCCACGCAAGAAGTAGAAGAAGCAGAGTTTGATATTGAGGCAATAGAACGAGAGCTAGCAGAAAAGCGACACTACACATCAACTAACAGGTGGGTACCAACAAATGAGATCAAGAATGGATATGTGGTTGGATCTCGACACACGTCGCTCATAAGTGATGCATCTGCATTAGATTATATCGTGTTTTAAGTAGATCGTACATCAGAAATGATCGATTACCAGACAATCCAATCAAATTGGCAACATGATACAATTTGTGCCGATCATTTTAGAATAAAATTGATGCCATTTTAAGATAGTAATCCCTACATGAGACACAAAAAACACCTTTAAAGACTAAACTAAAAGGTCATTTATGATCTCAAAAGTTATCAATGTAAACGGTATCGAATTTCGATTGACCATCACAGAGCAAATCATCAGCCAAGTAAATCACCTAAAAAGCCTCTACAATACTGCATATGAGGATCCAGAGAGTTTTGAGGAGATAAGTGCAGAGATCTCAAACACCATAAATAACATTGCAAGTGCGGCAGAGCCAGCTGCATCAGACGATGAATTGGACGGTCTAATTCAGGAGATAATACAGGTAGTAGACAACAAGGCCGCGGCGGTGGAAAAAGAGCTTGACAAAAAGTCCGAAAAGATTGTAAAAAAGTCTCGTAAAAAGAGATGATGCCATTTGACACCAAACTCACATAATTTTGCTATACTAGTTATATGGTAAAAGCACTAAATAGTATTATGGGTGGAGGATGTGAATGTGGTATATGTGGACACCATACAGAAGAGGAATGTCTTGCACAAGAATGCAAGTGTTGTATTAATTTTCATGTTAGATCTGGCCCCAAGATAAATAACTTGTCAGCCTGATGTAAAACAGCCACATTTTTTTGTCAAGTGTTTGATACAACCTACCAATCTGTGATCAACACATCCACACAGTATGCATCTTTTTATTTTATCTGTCAACTATATCTCTCGAGCAAGTTCTCCAATGCCACTTATTAGTTTCTTGTCATTAAGAGAGGCAAGTATTAGCAGCCGCAAGTTTTTGATCCTGTTAGAATCATCGGCATACAACATGGACACATTATTTATCTCTCGTTCAAAATCATATGTTTCAAGATAAGCCTTTGACTTGGCTTGTATACTTTGTATGTCAATTGATGGATACTTGTCTGATTCTATCTTGTTGGAGAGAACATGTAGAAATCCCTTAATCTTTAGCAGTTCTATTTCCATGATTCTCAGATCGTCTGATTTATCATTCAAATTTGATAGAATCTCAAACGATTTTAGAATATTTGCTGCAAGTCCCTTTAGATAACTATTGTATGTGACCACAGATAATTTAAGATGTAATACAATCTAAAAGTTTGGCACATCTTTAGAAAGAATTCTACTCTTAACTTTAAATTATCATATAGACTGTAAATCATAATTGCAAGATAAAGCATACTTGAAATGCATCGACCCACAATGCGGTATGAAATACCAGATAACTAGCACAAAGGTGGAATGCCAGAGTGGGCACCTCCTAGATGTAAAGTACAAAGACGTGCCTCCAGATTCGCTCAAACAGGTATTTTATGGAAGGCGAAATCCACAAGGAAGCATATTCAATGAGAGTGGCGTATGGCGATTCAGAGAACTATTAAATTTTTGTCAAATTAATACCACAGATATCAACGAGTGTTCCAGATGCTTAGTCTCACTTGATGGTGCAGAGGGAAGACAATCCAAGCCATACAGAATGAACAAAGTGGCTGAATTTACAGGAATGACATATGCAAATCTGTGGCTCCAACCAGAAGGATACAATCCAAGTGGCTCTTTCAAGGATAATGGCATGGCAAGTGCAGTTACGCATGCAAAATTGGTGGGTGCCAAAAAAATTGTCTGTGCGTCCACCGGAAACACATCTGCATCTGCAGGTATGTTTGCGGCAAATGAGGGAATGGATTGCGATGTTTACATACCATCCGGACAGATAGCACCAGGAAAATTGAGTCAGGCATACCAGTTTGGAACACAGATTGTCGAGATAGATGGAAACTTTGATGATGCATTAAGACAGTCACTTGATGATGCAAAAAAACATGATTGGTATACGGTAAACTCGATAAATCCATTCAGAATAGAGGGCCAAAAGACCATCCCATTTAGGGTGCTTGAGCACATGGAATGGGATCCGCCAGATTGGATAGTGTATCCAGGCGGTGCACTAGGAAACACTTCTAGCTGTGGCAAGGCCCTCATGGAATTATACGAGTGGGGCTGGATCAAAAAGGTGCCCAGAATTGCTGTGGTAAATTCTGACGGAGCACGTACACTTGCAGATCTCTATAATGGGAAATTTGAAGATGAGGCATTACGTTGGAATGGTGGAAGACCAAACATTGAGCTAATTCACAGATATTATAAAAGCCTTGATGATGATAGTATTCGTCCCAATACAAAAGCCACTGCAATTCAGATTGGCAGGCCTGCAAACATACTCAAAGGATTACGAGCATTGGAATTCACAGACGGATTAGTTATCACAGTATCTGATGCTGAAATGCTTGATGGCATGTCTATTGTGGGCCTAAATGGATTTGATTGTGAGATGGCATCCGGTGCCACGGTTGCAGGCATTAAAAAGATGATAGATGATGAAATAATAAAGAAAGACGACACCGTAGTGGGAATACTTACTGGGAGGCAGAAGGATGCCATGCTTCCAGTAGAGTATCACACAAATTCTAAAAATATGTTTTCTAAACCGCCAAAAAACTAAACTTGGTTAGATAAAATGATCTAGGCAAAAGATATTGCAATTTATATTTACATGACTGTGCGACACAATTAAAACGATCATACAAAATATACAGAAATGACAAGTCAAATGATCAAATTTACGTGTAAAATTGTTTAGTAATTATAGGGAAAATTCTATGCCAAGTAGATCTCAAAGCTGATTTGGGAAATCACACATTTCAAGCCCAAATCTCAATCCTTAAAAGTAAGAGACGTGTACTATTGTTACCTAAAGATGGTGTATGAAAGATAAATGAATGACTACAAGTGTTGTTCTGAATGTATTTTTTGGTGGGTGGCATGGTAGAACTGTGGGTTGAAGCAGTAGCATTATCTGTGCTCATCGGATTATCTGGTTTTTTTAGTGGGCTGGAGGTGGCACTGGTAGGAGTACGCAAGTCCAAAGTGGCTCAATTACTAAATGAGAACAAAAAGGGTGCCAAGGCACTATACAAACTAAAGAACAACCCAAGCTGGATGATGTCCAGCGTAAATCTTGGAAACAATCTTGTAAATGTGGGTGCATCTGCGCTTGCAACTAGTGTGGCAATCAGGCTCTTTGGTAATGACGGTCTTGGAATTGCAGTAGGTGTTATGACGTTTCTAATACTTATCTTCGGCGAGATCACACCAAAAACATACTGTAACGCAAACTCGACCAGAGTTGCTTTGAGGTATGCTCCCATATTATTAGGATTCAGCTTTGTATTTTATCCCATAGTTAAATTCTTTGAGATAGTAACAAAAGGAGTAGTAAAGATTACAGGCAGTAGTTACTTGCCGCCACCAATCACTGAAGAAGAGATCAAGGGCGTTGTGGAACAGGGCTTGGAGGAAAAGGCAATTGAAAAAGAAGAGATGGAACTAGTTCATGGCGCACTCAAGTTTGATGATACAGTGATACGTTCTGTAATGACCCCGAGAACTAGGATGTTTTCCCTGCACGCCAAAATGATGCTCTTTGAAGCACTGCCGCAAATTAATCAGAGTGGCCATTCAAGAATTCCAATTTACAATACAAGTAAGGACGACATTGTGGGATTTGTGCATGCATTAGATGTACTAAAAGAGTTGGAAAATGACAACAAGATGGTGAACTTGGAGAAGATAGCAAGAAAGCCAGTATTTGTGTCTCAAGAAAAGATGGTCAGTTCCCTGCTAAAAGAGATGCAGGGACGTAAAACACACATGGCCATAGTTATTGATGAACATGGAGGTGTAGAAGGTCTGGTGACTCTAGAGGACCTGTTAGAGGAGATCGTAGGCGAGATTGAAGATGAGACAGATGTTAAAATGCCTGCAAAATATGAAAAGATTGACAATGACACCATATTGGCCAATGGCGACATGAGAATTATCAAAATAAATGAGATATTTGAGACAAACATACCTGAAGGAGACGACTATTCATCATTAAGTGGTCTGTTACATGAACGATTACAAGATATACCACAAGAAGGAGACAAGATACAGATTGACGATCTTACTATAATAGTTGAAAAAGTGGCAAAAAACAGACCTGAAAGAATCAGAATTGAAAAAAGACGCATCTAGTCCTTTTTGGCAAAGTGTGACTCGAGTCTTGACTTTTTCTCTGTCATGTGAAATATTGATTCAGTGTGGGCAAATGCATCATCATATGGCCGTTCAAAAAGCATTGCCTGCATCAACATATGATTCTCTGGAACTACAATACCTGTCTGATCATCAGAATACATTAGTTGAACCACATCCCCGATAGAGGTAGTCATGTTTGCATGTATGTGAATCATGTTGGTATCAGTAAAGTGAAATTCCATAGCTTTTGCATAATCACGCACATCTTTGGTTCCATTGGCAGTCCACAAAGTAGCAACGCCAAATTCATCAGCAAAAATATTGTGAATCTCAGACGGTTTTGGAGCATCATCCACAAATCGAATATCCATCACATGTAGATGCATCTGCCTTGTAGGGACCTTGATTGCTCTGATAAAGAGTGGTGCGTCCTTTCCAAAGTATTCCTTGACATCATCACCATGATGTGGACTTGGGGTCATCTCAATGGTGTCAGTCACTTGTTTGTCTTTCTGCTCAATGTCTGCCCAGCGTCGCACAAGGATCACATCAAATCTGAGTAATCTATCTGCATACTTGCTTCTCAACGGCTCAAGTATTCTGCCCATGCCAGTGACGTTACAGCTTCCCTGCATCACATGTCTTTTACCTACTGCCTTGGCGTAATTTACGCGCGAATTAAACAATAAATCAGATACAGCACTTTCCCCCATGGTAGTCTCACCGCCTTGATATATTGCCATGATACCACGTGGCTCGTACAGTTCCTGCTTGTTCCTAAATCCGTATCCACCTGGCGATGCATCAATAACTAGATCACAGTCATCAAGGGCAGATTCAACACTGCCTGATATCTCAAGGCCTTCAAAGTCAGCAAGCTTACGTTCTGGAACAAAAACATCAAATCCATTTGAAATAGCTGCATTGACGTTACCGTCTGGAGAATATTTTCCGACGCCCAATATGGTAACTTGTGGATCATCTCTAAGAAAGGATGCTATTCTGCTACCTATAGAGCCGTAGCCATTGACAAAGATTTTTTGCACGGTTCAGCTAGACTCATCCTGCTTATTTAGATTAATTTGTCATATTTTGATATGAAATTTATTGTATATGCGGCAATGTTGTTTTAATTTTTTGCTAGTATGGCACGATATGTTGAACTATGAAAAATTTAACTAAAATAAGCTTGTTGATATATCCAGGCTGAAGGTGTGCATAAATCAGGCAAAAATAATAAAATTATATGTATAAACCATACAAATTTCTAAAATAATTTAAATATTTCAGAAAAAATACGAAAACTTTTTCCCACAATCTGTCTGGACTGACTCAACAAGCTTATAAGATAATGAACGGTGGGTAGCTTTATGGTTGCCGGGATCGACGACATTGCAATATACATACCCAAGCTGTATGTAGACGCGACAGATTTTGCACATGCGAGAGGACTAGACCCTGCAAAACTGCAAAAGGGTTTGGGAATATCGCAAATGGCAATAGTTGATACGAACCAAGATCCTGCATGTTTGGCAGCTAACGCATGCCTGCAGATAATGCAAAAGAATAGACTATCCCCTGAAGACATTGGCAGATTGTATGTCTCAACAGAGTCATCTTTTGATGAATCAAAAGCGATGAACTCCTATGTGGTTGGTATGCTAGAGCAGGTGTACGGCCAAGGTGCATTTGAGCATTGTGGCGGTGTGGAGACAAAATTCGCATGTGTTAGTGGATCATATGCACTATACGACAACACCAACTGGATCAGAGCTGGAGAGTCTGAGGGAAAACATGCACTAGTTGTAGTATCTGATATTGCAAAATATGACATAGGATCAAGTGGAGAGATGACCCAAGGAGCTGGTGCTGTGGCAATGCTATTGAATAGTAAGCCGAAGCTGTTAGAGTTTGACCCCAAGGTAACATCCACATCAATAAAGGATGAATATGACTTTTACAGACCGTTTGGAAAAGAGACTCCAATTGTACATGGACAGTATTCCAATCTACTTTACATGATTCAGGTAAAAAAGGCATTGGATTTGTACAAGACAAAGGCAATCTCATCAGGACTGATAAAGCTGGAACCTGGAGAGACGATACTAGATCACATTGATTACTTTAACATGCATTTACCATACAGTAACATGGGCAAAAAAGCACTTGCATATCTCATACGACACGAGTGGCGACAACTACCTCGTTGGAAAAATATGATAGCAACTATAGGAATGGAGGAACCGCAGCCTAAAGATCCGCGTGGTACAATAGAATCGGTACTTGCAGATGATTTATTCATGGCAAAAGACCACGAATTTACAAAATTGTTTACAAAATTATCTGAATTTCAAGAGGTATATGAGGCAAAACTTGCAAGCTCGCTGGTTGCATCAAAGATGATTGGAAATCTGTATACGGCATCCCTGTATTTGGGATTCAGAAGTAGTCTGGAGTTTGAGTACCAGAAAGGAATTGATCTGCAAGGAAAGAGAGTAGGATTTGGCTCATATGGAAGTGGTAGTAGTGCAATGGTATTCAGTGGTGTGATTCGACCAGAATATGAAGAAATAGTAAAAAATATGAATTTAGAGGCTGAGATGGGCCAGCGAAGAAAGTTAACATTAAATGAATACGAAACAATTCACGAAAACAAGTTACTTCCAGAACAATCCATACTGAATCCAACAAGAGAATTTATTCTGGTACATGTAAAGACAAATGACGAATCAAGAGGCGAAAGACGTTACATATTCAACGAATGACTGACGAGAAAGATCCAGTTAAAAAACTACTTTTTGAATATATAGATGCATCTAGTGACAAATTTACAAAGCTTGCGCAGCAGCAAAAGTTCAGTGATATCATACGAGATATAATTGTAGGTTGCCGCGACAGATCTATACAAATAGAAAACAATACAGAGTCTGTGAAAATTTTGGCTACAGGAATACTCCACCATATCCTTTCATGTGCAATGATTCCAAGCCAGAGAAAGATCAAAGTAGATGGCATCGAGGCAGATATAGTAATACCCGATCTCAAAACATTGATGAATGATCCAAAAAGAGCACTGGTAATATGTATACCAGACACACATGACAAACATGCAGTACTTTCAAGACTTGAACAGTTGCAAAATATACAGCCAGAGATGCAGAACATCTGGCTCGTACTATCAAAAAAGTTGGATGTTGAGACAAAGTCATATAGTATGTATG
Source organism: uncultured Nitrosopumilaceae archaeon (assembly GCA_964538885.1). GTDB lineage: Archaea > Thermoproteota > Nitrososphaeria > Nitrososphaerales > Nitrosopumilaceae > JAPOPJ01. Next base: position 20,908 of record CAZIHR010000127.1, on the reverse strand, counting down.
GAGATGATCCAACTCTACCAAAGTTGATTGATGATATTGCACAATTTGTAAATGTGCACGAACATGGTAAACTCAAGATATTGCGAATTTAGATACTAGAAAGTTTTGCAAGATCCACATTCTGTTGAAATATATTACTCAAGCTGAGAACATCAAGATTCTTTATGGGTGGAATTGAGCCAAGAATGGGAACGCTGGTGAGATCCCATAAATCACGCGCTAGGTCATCTAAATTATACTCACCCTCAAAACCATTAATTATTAACCCTTTTAGTGGGATTCCGCGCACTTTGCACATATTACAAGTCAACACAGTGTGATTTATTGTGCCAATTTTACTTCCAGTCACAATAACAGCAGGAATTCCCATATCAATTATCAGGTCCGCCACAAAATAGCTGTCAAGTATGGGCGTCATTAAACCACCAATTCCCTCAACGATCACCATCTGGTGCATTTTTTGTAATCTTTTAAAGCTAGACAAGACAGAATCGACATTAGGTTTTATTTGGAGTTTCCTCCACGCCGTATATGGCGATGCTGAAATTGGAAAGAATTGTGGATTTATCAAAGTTTCCTCATCTTGAATTCCTGCCGCGTCTGCAAGCAGTTTGGCATCATCTGACTTGAATCCTGTCTTCCGTGCAGTGCCAGCAGCAAAAGGCTTCATGATACCAACATCCACACCCATCTTGCAAAATGATGCAGCAAGCCCCACCCCAACGCACGTTTTTCCTACATTGGTGTCGGTTCCAGTCACAAACAATGAATTCATCATTTATCGCCTAACAGTTTGTCTGATTAATTAATCGGTTGCTTATTAAGATCCAACATATATGCAAAAATAATTGAAGAGTTCAATCTGGCATCCAAACACCCAGATGGAAGAGTGGGATTCCTTTGACAGTATATCTAGTGCAGAGGGCATGTGGCTGACCGATACTAAAGGCAATAAGATGATTGATGCTGTGGCATCCATGTGGTGTAATGTGTGGGGTCATTCAAAGCCGGAGCTTGTAAAGGCACTACATATTCAAACAGAAAAATTACAGCATACCTCGATGTTCAATTTGACACATGAACCCGGTGAAAAGCTTGCATCATCCCTAATAAAATTAAACCCCCACATGCACAAAGTATTCTTTTCTGACAATGGTTCATCAGCAATGGAGATCTCACTCAAGATTGCCTTGCAATATTGGAAGAATAAAGGCATTAACAACAAAACAAAGATTGCAGCACTTGAGCGCAGCTATCACGGTGACACATTTGGTGCAATGTCAATAGGATATGTGCCAGAGTTTTTTCAAAATTTCAAGCGACAACTGTTACCCGTGATATATTTTCCTGTGCCAAGTAAATATAGAACTCGGAAAAAATTTACAGCTTCAGACCATCAACAATATTGTCTAGATGTAATTGAGAAAAAATTAAGCAATGATAATACGATTGCCGCACTGGTAATGGAGAGTGGTGCACAAGTAGCAGGCGGAGTAAACATATATCCAAAAGGATTTCAGAGAGACATATACAAAGCATGTAGAAAATACGACACACTGCTTGTCATGGATGAGATTGCAACAGGATTTGGCAGACTAGGTTCCATGACCGAATATGCAAACCAAAATTCTAAACCTGATATTGTATCATTTGGAAAGATGTTAACTGGTGGATACCTCAGCATGGCAGCAACGCTGGTGACAAAAAAGATTTATGATGCATTTTTGGGCAAGTTTGATGAAAAACGTCATCTATTTCATGGTCACACCTATACAGGTAACGCCCTAGCAGCAGCTGTGGCAAACGAGAACATGAGGCTTTATCAAAAGACCAGCTTGATCAAGAGAATCAGAAAGACTGCCAAGGTATTTGAGGACCACTATTCAGAGATTATAGACATAGATGTGGTGGGCAATATACGACATAAAGGAATGCTAATGGGAATAGAGCTTGTCCAAAACAAAAAGACCAAAAAACCAATAACTGCAAAACAGTCAATCAATAAAGTGATTTATGAGCAGGGAAGAAGAAATGGAATCTATCTCAGAACACTCGGAAGTATCGTGATGCTAGTTCCACCACTTGCAATAACTGAAGATGAACTCACACTACTCATCAAGAGAGCCATAAAGACGATCAATTTGGCTCAAAAGTTTTTACGATAAATTGTAATTATATCTAAAACTAGTTATTTTATGAATACGCAATATGTGGTTTATAATATGCTGCTAAAAGTTAACTGCCATATCCATCATGGTTAACTATTCCAATAGTCTTATTTAGCAGAATTATTGATGAAAAATTCATGGATTCAGATGTAGAAATTATAAAAAGATGTAAAAAAGACGTTATTTCAGGCTCCAATATAACTACAGCAGATGCACAAAGCCTATTCAACATATCTGATAATTACATTAAATTGTTAGCTAAATCTGCAAACGAGATAACGCGCATAATTAATGGTCGCCATGTGGACGTCGAACAGCTAAATAATATAAAAAAGAATGCATGTAGTGAAGACTGTTCATTTTGTGGCCAATCAGCATTCTTTGATACAGGAATTGACTCGTGGCAGTTACCCTCCTCAGAAGAGGTAGTAAAAAAGGCTGCCAAGGCAAAACAAGATGGTGCTGAATCGTACTGTCTAGTGGCTGCATGGCGGGAACCTTCACCAAAAAACTTTGACAGAGTCTGCGATATAATTGAGCAGATCAACATCAAAGTTAAAATAAACATAGAGTGCAGTCTGGGATTTTTAACGAAGCAACAAGCAGCAAAGCTTAAGGAATTAGGAGTAAAAAGGTATAATCACAATCTAGAGACAGCAGAATCAAAATTTTCAGAGATATGCACCACTCACACATATCAAGACAGGATAAACACACTCAATATTGCAAGAGAAGCAGGGCTGGAACTATGTACTGGTGGAATCATAGGACTAGGCGAGACAAGAGAACAAAGACTCGAGATGGCAATAAATATTGCGTCATTACAACCAGAAGAAGTTACCATAAACATTCTTGTGCCAGTAGCTGGAACGCCACTGGAACTACAAACTCCGTTGGAAAAATCAGAGATACTGAGAATGTTTGCAGTGATGCGGTTTTTGCTACCACAATCTATAATCAAGATATCTGGAGGCAGGGAATACCATCTTGCTGATGCAGGTATGGAACTACTCTCTAGTGGTGCAAATGGACTTATCACCGCTGGTTATCTCACCACCGATGGAAATCTTCCACATGACGACATTCTAATGATTGAAAAGGCTGGCCTTGAAGCCTAAATTTTCATTTGTTAGTAAAGATCTTGAGAAATCAAGAATAAATCATCTGTACAGGAGACTGGTACGCAGCAAAATAACAGGCCCACACATTATTATCGACTCAAAAAAACTGCTTAATTTGTGCTCAAATGACTATCTTGGAATGCCATCGACTCCAGTAAAGATAAGACAGATGCAGTCAAGCTCAAGACTCGTCTCAGGTAATGATGAGTTGTATATTAAATTGGAGAAAGAGCTTGCACGACATAGATCTTGTCAAAACAGTCTCGTATATCCCACCGGATATATGGCAAATACAGGAGTCATTCCTATTTTGGCAAGAAAAGGAGATCTCATACTAAGTGATGAATTAAATCATGCAAGCATCATAGAATCATGTAAACTTGCTGGTGCCAAAACTGTAATTTATGCACACAACGACATGGATGACCTGCAGTCAAAGATAGCCCAAGTATCAAAAAACAAGTTTATCATAACTGAGGGGGTATTTAGTATGGATGGAGATTTTGCGGCTTTGCCAGAGATTGTTGAAATTGCACAAAAGTCTGGTGCCATCATCATAATTGATGATGCACATGGAGATTTTGTGGTAGGAAGTAATGGCAAGGGGACACCAAATTTGATGCGCGTTACAAAAAAAATTGACGTCCATACAAGTAGTTTGAGTAAGGGACTTGGTTCGTTTGGCGGTTATGTCTCATCAAAAAATGAGATAATTGACTTGTGCATAAACAGATCAAGGCCATTCATATATACATCTGCATTACCTTCATCACTTGTCGATTACTCATTAAAACGGCTAAATGCAGACAGAGAAAGATACAGAAAAAGATTACAAATTAATGTCAAGAAATTCACTACAGGGTTGAGGAGAATCGGCTACAAAATAAAATCAAGATCACACATAATGCCAATCATAATTGGAGATGAGAAAACCACACTTGATGTGGGGGAATTTTTGTACGATGAAGGATTGTTTGTGCAGCCAATAAGATATCCAACTGTACCAAAAAACAGTGCAAGGTTAAGAATATCTGTAACTGCATCGCTAACAAAAAACGAGATTGAACATTCTTTGAGAGTCTTTGAGATGGCAGCAAAGCGATTCGGAATATGATCGTCCCCAACTATCAAAATATCATCATACGTTGAGAATCTATCTTAATGCGTCAAATCCGCCAAACATGGGAGATCCTATGAAAAATGCAAAAGCTATAGCTGCGCCTAGTATAACACCAACAGCCACAAAACGCCAGTTCATAGAATAGAATTATTCTACTGTGATAAAAATTATACAATACAAAGTCCGTCTAAATCTTTTTAGACATGATATCTATTATGACTAGGCGTACAAAAAATCACAATATATCTCAAATGATACAAAGTTGGCACAATGATACAAGTGTGTCAGCACAAATAAGAGCCAACATCATACTAAATTACTATCATGTATTACCAATGTATAATAAAATGATGAGATGGTTCAATAGATTTGGAAGAATGCTTTAATTTAGAACCAAATAAGTGGAGGCATGACTGAAGTCACCTTTGCAGTTGCCGCACTAGCAGGATTAGGATCATTTCTTGCACCATGTATATTGCCTATGATACCTGCATTTCTTGCATACATTTCAGGCACCACCTTGAGTGAGATTGGACGTAATGAGAACTCGGGTACTGTCACCATAAATAGAGCCAATATAATACTCAATTCTGTATTCTTTGTACTTGGATTCTCAGTTGTATTTTCTACGTTGGGGGTTGCAATAAATAGTATACTTGCAGGATATACAGCAGAAGTCATAAACGGATTAAATCAAATAGGTGGTGTTGTAATTGTCTCATTTGGTGTATTTCTGATTCTTTCTACCAAGATCAGTAGACTGAACATTGAAAAAAGGTTCTTTCCAAAGATGACAAAGGCAAGCTATCCAATGTCTTTTCTCTTCGGACTTGCATTTGCTGCCGGATGGACCCCATGTGTAGGTCCGATACTTGGAACTATTTTGACGCTGGCAGCAACAACACCTTCTATTGCATTCAATCTATTATTAGCATACTCATTAGGTTTAGGCATCCCATTCATACTCATCGGCATATTCTATTCGAGAGCTGATAAAATGATAAGGGCGATGAGCAAACACCTCAAATATTATAATGTGATACTTGGCGCATTCATAATTATACTTGGAATACTGGTATTTACAAACCAATTGACATACATTGCAAATTTTCCACTACTAAACGAGCTGCTACTCTTGGGATGATTGTATGGCAACGGAATTAAAAACGGCGATAGTTTTGGGAGTTGCAGCAGCTGTGGCCGTAGCTGCAATGTCTGTAATCTTTTCCTCGTTTGACGAACAGCCCTTGCCAACTGGGGACGGAGACACACCAATAGATAAATCAAGATTTAAGCAGGCTCCCGACCTTGTTGGGATTGCACATCATCTTAATACAACCCACGATAAATTAGACCAAGACATTGAGAACAGTGTAGTATTGTATGATATTTGGACATACAGTTGTATCAATTGTATTAGGACGCTTCCACACATTACAGCATGGTACGACAAGTATAGTGATAAGGGACTAGTTATAATTGGAATTCATTCGCCTGAATTTGAGTTTGAAAAAGATCTTAAAAATGTAGAGGCTGCAGTAGACAAATACGGAATTACCTATCCCGTTGTAATGGATAATGATTGGGAGACATGGGATGCTTTTGAAAACAGATACTGGCCAAGAAAATATATCGCGGACCACGAAGGATACATCAGATATGATCACATAGGTGAAGGAAAATACAAAGAAACAGAAAGAGTGATTCAAAATTTACTCAAAGAGAGATCAGCAGCTCTAGGAATGCAAGATGCATCAGCACAACCACTTGTAAATATAACAGAGTTTGAACATACGGTCTTTAGGACTCCAGAAATTTATCTAGGATACAAGTTTGCACTAGGACGAAGCCAACTCGGAAGTGAGGAAGGTTTCCAGCCAGAGAGAGTTGTCAATTATGCAGAGCCAGATAAAATGGAACTGCACAAGTTCTACCCAATAGGCACATGGAAAAACACAGCCGACAATATGCAGTTAGAGTCAGATACAGGCATCATCAAGCTCAACTATCAGGCAAAGCAGGTAAATATAGTCACTGCAAAGAGTGCAGAGATCGAATTATTCCTTGATGGTATGCCACTTCCACTAGAATATGCTGGAACAGACATTACAGGAACAAACAAGCTGATTATCAATGAACCAGGTCTATACAATGTAATAGATGTGGATGATTCTTCATCCCACATACTAGAATTAAAAATAGATGGAAAAGGATTCCAAGTATTTACATTTACTTTTGGATAGGTTGTCACCCGAGCCCACTGTAACCGAGGTTACAACGTCTACTAGCACACATCGGTTTTAAACAAAACCATAGAGGGTGGCTTGGAGGTACACATGATCAGCAATTCGTGGAACAAGATCCAAGGCGAAAGCATATCACAGAAGGTAATGGGGCGAATAAAGCCCGATATACCATTAAGAACCAAGATAGAATTTGCGCAGAAAAAGCTGAAACAGCAGATCACAAAGCTGGAAGAAATCACTGAAAAACTACAGGTAAAGCACGATGGCATATTTGACAAGATTGTCCACGCGCAGAGATCACATAACAACATCTATGCTCAGGCATACGCCAATGAGCTGGTGCAGATAAGAAAGATGAAGGACATGATAGATGGTGCAAGGCTCTCTATGGAACAGATCAACTTGAGGCTCAACACCGTGTCGGAGCTTGGTGATGTCGTGGTCACACTAAATCCGTGCATGTCAATCATTAGGGGATTAAGTCCATCACTCAGTGGACTAATGCCAGAGGCAAATACATCCATGCAAGATCTCTCCCAAATACTCAGTGAAATTACAGCAAGTTCATCCATCGGAGGCGGCAGGACGATAGATGTAGGGACAGAGGCAAATGCAGACACTGTTGCAATACTAGAGGAGGCGCACTCTATTATTGCAGGGCAGGCAAAAGAATCAATACCAGACATCCCAAATGATCTCAAACAGCATACCGCTAGGAGGCAACAGTCTGGAATCCCCATGTAGGATTTCAGGCAGTCTTGCTCTTCAGGATCAGCATTTTTTTGATCCGCGATATTGTGGGGTAGCTGTACCCCCTCCTCCTATAATTAGCAATCATCATCTTCCAATTTTTTAGTCGCCAACGGGCCTGTTCTGCAGTTACCGAGTGGATCTCTTTTTGAATAATACTCTTTCGTCCCACCTTTAAAATTCCACTGTTCTTTGCGGACCAGCGACTCTTAGCAAACTTGAGTCCAGCAAGAATCTCTTCAATTGGCATCTCTTTGAAATACTCGCAGAGTCGCATGAGATCTCGGTCACTTGGTTTTTTACTAATTGGCAGCTCAACTATGTGTCTTTCCACATGCTTGATGTATATTGGTAGTTTATGAGGCTCTCGCTAAACTAGTTTTTACAAAACCAAAAAAAACAAATTCAATTACTAACAATTGAGAGATATGTTGGAATTTTTGCACAAGGTATTGTACAAACCAAATCCAAATATTATAGCTGCAAAAACTGCCAGAGGAATTAAAAGAAAAACTTTGGTTTTTAAACCCATATCTATTCTATAAATAATTCATATAAAACTGTCACATATGAAAGATTCTTGTACAAAAAAAAAGACAGTAAATTCTTGAGCATGTTGAGCTAATTTGCCATAATATTGGCATGAGCTACACTACAATAAAACAGACAAAAACAACTCATTGTATAATTCATCTTTCTAAATTTGTATGATCAGCTTTCCCCTAGTTTCTGGGTCTTGTAGTAAATGAACCATTTCACGTGGAAGGAGATCAGATGCCTTGTCACATTTTATAGCTAGGGTCCGGGGACAAATAAATTTGCTTTTACGTATAACTATATCATTATTGTGAGTATGGATGAGTTCGGGATGCCCCCGACCAGATACAACAAATTTGTAGGATCCCACAATGAATGTAAATGATACAACAGTGTCTGCATTACGTAATTTTTCCTTTAGTTGGCTAGGCAAGTCAGAGCATGCAGCAGAAGAGTTGACACCCACAATACAGTCACCACTAGGAGTCAAATTTTGATCCTTTGTAATCTCGATTGATTTTTGATGGTTTGATCGTATATTTTTGTGGCCAGAAAACTCTATCTCAAAGATCATGCCAAGCATGACAGGCTAGACTTAAATTAAACTTTAAGGGCACCATATTCAAATGCTTCCAGCACAACAAGGCTACGACAGAGCAATCACCGTCTTCTCTCCCGATGGAAGATTGTATCAAGTTGAATACGCCATAGAGACTGTAAGAAGAGGCACCATTGCAATAGGCATAAAATGTAAAGAAGGAATAATAATTGCGGTAGAAGAAAGACCAAGAAAATTACAAATTTCTGGTACGGCACAAAAATTGTTTCAAATAGATGATCATGTAGGAGTGGCAGCTGCCGGATACATTCCAGATGCAAGAAGTCAGGTAGATAATGCAAGATTCTTTTCGCAGAGTAATAGACTGATTTATGACGAAGATGTCGATGTTGAGACAATAGCAAAACACTTGGCTGATCAGTGCCAGCAGTACACACAGTATGCAGGTGTAAGACCATATGGAGTGGCACTGATATTAGGTGGAGTGACAAGGGATGCCGCGCAATTATACCTAACAGATCCCAGTGGAACATACATCTCATATGATGCAATTGCAATAGGGTCTGGAGCAGAGAAGGTAACAGAGTTTCTTGATGACATGTATAAACCAGACATGTCACTTGAAGAGGCCGCAGTACTAGCAGCAGCAGGAATATATCTGACAAGCGAAGACAAAGAAGGCACAAATCACATCAGAATGGCACAGATCACAATAAAGAGCAAAACCTATGCGATTGTCCCAAATGAGCAGATTGAAGAATATGCAGAAAGTGCCAAAAAGAAATATCTTGAAAACAAACAGGCCAACTAAGCAAATAACCAACGTGTTAAGATTATCTGTAGCAATTCCAGATTCGTCACTTTCAGATGAATCAACAAAGGTGGACAAGACGCGCAAGATCTCTGTCTTGGCAAGAGCGTGTGCAATATTTTCTGCTGAGACCATATATGTATATGGTGAAGGAGGCGACAAGGAAGATAAAAGTCTCTTGATTACAATCTTGAGATATCTGGAGACACCACAGTTTCTGCGAAAAAAGTTGTTTCCAAAAATGAATGAATTAAAGTTTGCAGGAGTACTACACCCGCTAAAGATACCAAGTCATGTGACAGCTATTGATCCAAAAAAAATCATCGCTGGCAACACACGAGACGGCATAATAGTAAAAAACAAAGGCAAAAAATATGTCGATGTAGGAATAGGTCAGATGATAGAATACTTTGGCAAAAGTCAGGCTGGACGACGCATTACAGTGATGTTCAAGGAAGGATGGCCCAAGCTTGCAATCAAAGAAATTTCAAAGTATGGCACTACTCAATATGGAGGATATACAGTAAAGGAAAGAGCAAGTCTACATTCACTATTAAAGGAATGGGAAGGAAATACCATAATAACATCAAGGAGAGGAAAGACTGTCACAAGCGAACAAATTACAAGATATACAGGACAAGACAAGCCAGTACTAGTGGTGTTTGGCTCTCCAGACAGAGGCATACATGATATTTTAGGCAGCAATATGAGACAGATTCAAAATGCAAAGATATTGAATTTTTTTAATGGGCAGGCAACGCAGACAGTGAGACTTGAGGAAGCACTATTAGGAACACTGTCAATTATCAATGCATATAGTACGACCAGTCAAACAACAAAAGGTGCCTGAGAAAAAGAATTTTTTAATTATGGCAATCAGCATGGGTGCGGCGGGAATAATTATCGGTGCAGTCGTATTGACATACATGTTATCAGATCTACTAGATATGTGAAAGAAAAACAGTTAACTTGCAAAAAAAATCAGGTTAACAACAATTTACCATCATTTATTAGGCAGTTCATTAAGATTTCGATCTATTCATGGGACATAGAAAACATGGCCAGCCTAGAAGAGGAAGCCTTGCATATCTGCCAAGAGGGCGCGCCAAAAGCATGGAGGCAAGAATACGAGCATGGCCAGAAACTAGTGATGATGAGCCAAAGATCTTGGCACATTGTGGATTCAAAGCAGGTTGTGTACAGATTGTTAGCATTGATGACCGTGACAAGACACCCAATGCAGGAAAGCAGCTTGTAAGTTTAGGAACAGTACTTGTCACCCCGCCAGTCACAGTCTTAGGAATTCGAGGATATTACAAAGACCACGGAGGTCTGCATGCAAAATTTGACGTTTTTGCAGAAGACATTCCAAAGAACATCTCAAAAGAGATAAAATTGACAAACAAGGACGGAGCAATGTCGGCAGCAGAGAAAAACCTAGAAAAAATTAAGGAGATATTTGCTATAGTTGCAGTATCTCCAAGGGCAGCAGGACTGGAGCAAAAAAAACCATACATTTTTGAGGCATCAGTCAGCGGAAAAGATATTGCACAAAAATTTGAACATGTTAAAGAGATGTTGGGAAAGGAGATCAAGGTGGAGCAGGTCTTTGAGACAGGATCAAGTGTGGATGTGGCAGCCATTACCAAAGGGAAAGGATGGCAGGGAGTAATTCAAAGATATGGTGCGAAGAAAAAACAGCACAAATCTAGAAAGACTGTACGTGAACTTGGTTCACTTGGTCCAATATCGCCACAATATGTAATGTATACAGTTCCAAGAGCAGGACAAATGGGGTTTCATCAAAGAATTGAATACGACAAACGGATAATGATAATCGGAAATACAGAAGATGGGAATGTAAAGATCAATCCAGATGGAGGATACAAGCATTTTGGTCTAGTCAAAGGAGACTATATGGTACTCAAGGGCTCAGTTCCGGGAACATATAAGAGATTAATCAAGATGAGGCGGCAGATAAGAAATGTGCCATCTAGAATTTCAAAACCAAATATACTGGAGGTAGTTGTATGACAAAGACTCCAACATTGACTCTTGAAGGTACACGTAGTGGAGAGATTGAGCTTCCAGCAGTATTTGCAACACCATTTAGGAAAGATATAATTCACAAGGCATTTACCAATCTGAATTCGCACAGATTTCAGCGGCAGGGACGACACCCGACAGCTGGTATGGATGTTGTGGCAAGGTCAAATGATCCTCCCACCGGTAGAGGCCAATCTCGTATAGCAAAGATGCGTGGTGGAGGGGGTGGTCGGCAAGGACAAGCAGGCGGCGTGGCATCTGTGAGGGGCGGTAGACAAGCACACCCACCCATAGTTGACAAAAATATATACAAAAAGCTAAACAAAAAAGAAAACAAACTTGCACTGTGTTCAGCAATCGCTGCAACTGCATCAAAAAACATTATTACATCTAGAGGGCACAAGGTGGATAAGATTGAGGCATTCCCACTTGTAGTGACAAACAATATAGAGTCAGTATCAAAGGCATCTGAGATGACAAAAATACTAGACGCACTGAATTTATCAGATGATGTAAAAAGACTAGAAACAAGAAAACCCAGAACTGGCAAATCTGCACTTAGAGGAAGGAGCAAAAAGGTGGGAAAGAGTATTCTATTTGTAACAAAGAATACCAATAATATGAAAAAAGCATGTGGAGCGTTGCCCGGGGTAGATGTCAGAGCTGTAAAAGATCTGAGTGTGTTGGATCTTGCTCCGGGTTCTGATCCGATCAGACTTACTGTATATTCTGAAAATGCAATTGAAGAGATTGCAAAAATAAAGTCAACTCATCTAGAAATAATGGTGAAGATGCAATGAATGTACCACTAGCAAATAAGATAATTCTAAAGCCACACATTACAGAAAAGACGTTTGCATTGGTAGAAAACGAGAGCAAGATTTGCTTTATTGTAAAGACTACAGCAAGTAAGCCAGAGATTGCCGAGGCAGTAAACACACTATACAATCAAAAGGTAATCAACATTAACACGGCAAGGACAATCTATGGAAAGAAGGCATTTGTGCAATTTGAAAGTGCCGAAAAAGCACGTGACTTGGCAACAAAGATAGGAATGCTATAATATGGACGATAAAACCCACACAATACAGATAATGGTGAGAAAAAATGGTTAGAGAGTTTGCATATAGAGGAATTACAAATGAAGAATTGGACAAGATGTCTCTAGAAAAACTGTTTCAACTATTCAATTCAAGGCAGAGACGTTCACTTACGAGGGGGATTACAGATGGCAAAAGGAAGCTCATTGAAGAGATAAAGGCTGCCAAGGCAGGCAAACTAAAAAATCCCATCAAGACCCATCTCAGGGATCTAATCATACTACCATATATGGTTGGAGTTACAGTCAACGTGTTTTCAGGAAAAGAATTTGTGCCAGTTGGAATCAAAACTGAGATGATTGGTCACTATCTTGGTGAATACGTAATAACAAATAAGAGAGTCTCTCACGGCGCACCAGGCGTAGGCGCATCAAGATCTAGTCTCTATGTGCCACTAAAGTGATAAAAATGGGAAGATTTGACTATGCATTTCAATATTTTGATTCTACAAAGCATGTGCGCGCATCCGTAAGAGAGAACGACATCTCACATAAGCATGCACGAGAAGTAGCAGTTGCAATCAAGGGATTAACTATTGAAAAGGCCAGAGACTATTTGCAAGCAGTAATAAACAAACAAAGAGCAATTGCATTTGGCAGATACAATAAACAGGTGGGTCACAAGTCAGATCCAGGTATGATGGCAGGCAGATACCCGCAAAAGACCGCAACAGTATTCATCAAGGCACTTGATAACCTAGAAGCAAATGCAGAATATACAGGAATGGATCTGGACAGACTGAAGCTGATAAACGTAACTACTCACAAAGGAGTGTTGGTGAAGAGATTCATTCCAAGAGCAAATGGCCGCGCCACTCCAAAAAACAACGTGCGGACACATATAGAATTGGTGGCAGAGGAGATTTAACTTGTCATCAATCAAGAATGTGATAAGAGACAATTACAACATGATGCTTCTGAAGAGCTATCTACGTGGCGCGATCAAAGATGCTGGTTTTTCACATGCAGAGATCTCAAAAACACCTACTGGTACTAGAGTAGCATTACATGTAACAAGACCTGGATTGGTAATAGGAAGAAAGGGTGCAGGCATTAGAGAACTTACTGACAAGCTTGCCACACACTTTGAGCTAAAGAATCCCCAAGTGGAAGTAGTCGAGATCAATCGACCAGAGTTATCTCCAAGCGTCATGTGTAATAGAATGGCATCACACATAGAGAATGGTACCGCGTTCAGAAGAGCCACAATGTGGACCATAAAACAGATTATGGGTGGCGGTGCCATGGGTGTCCAGATCACAATCTCTGGAAAATTGAGAGGTGACCGCTCTGCATTTGAAAAACACACGGCAGGAATACTGCCAAGGGCAGGGCACCATGCCGAGATAATTGTTAATGAGGATATTGCACATGTTCAGACACCCATGGGACTGATAGGAATTAGAATTAGAATTGCTAGGAAGGAAAAATACGTACCAGTGTTTGAGATGATAACTGAAAAACAGAAAGAACCCAAAAAGACAGAGGGTGTGATGGCAGAGGCAGGAAAAGACAAGATCGTCATGGCCGAAGCTGCATTGGAAGAAAAAGACATTAAAGATACAAAGGAGATAAAGGACGAAAAAATGCCAAATGAAGAAGAGGCAGATACAAGCAAAATAGTTGAAAAACAAGTAGAAATAGAGCATGCCACAACAGATGACACAACTCAGAACACTACCGAGGTGGCAAAGCAGTGACCAGAATCAGCATGAAGACCATCAGGGAACTCAACGAGAAAGACCTTAGAGACAAAATTCAAGAAAGAAAAAATGAGCTTATGAAACTGACAGTCTCCAGATCACAGGGCACATTGAGAAAGGAGAGCGGTAAGCTAAAGCCCCTACGACATGACATTGCAAGAATGATGACACGGCTAAATGAGTTGGGAAGAGAATGATTACGGCAGAAAATATCACATCACATGAACTGATCGGATTGGAAACAACGATAATTAAATCGTCAAATCCTCAATTTGTAGGATTAAATGGGAGAGTAGTAGATGAAACAAAATCAATGTTAAAAATAGATACAAAGAATGGTAGAAAGATGTTACCAAAAGGCATCAATGAATGGGAATTTTCTGTACGCGGTGACAAAATTATAGTTCAAGGCCAAAAGATAGCAAAGAGGCCATTTGACAGAATAGGTAGAAAGACATGACGCAAAATATAGGATTGAATGTAAAGGCCCCAAAACGTCAATGTTTAGATACGCATTGTCCATTCCACGGTGGAATGTCAATACGTGGCAGGCTATTTGGTGGTAAAGTAACAGGTAGTAAGGCAAAACAAACCATCACGTTACAGAAAGAGGCACCAGTATACTTTAACAAATTCAAAAGATATGCAAGGAGCAAGAATACCATACATGCACATGTGCCAGAATGTATGGAGGTAGAGACAGGCGATTCCGTGTTGACAGCAGAGTGTAGGCCCATAGCAAAATCTGTTTCATATGTTGTGGTGGAGGTTAAGAGATAATGGCAAAACAGGCTGGCAAAGGTGTGGCCGAGTTCCGTCCATATGTGACAAGATCCATTCCTGTAGGGGCCAAGATCATGTGTGCAGATAATACCGGTGCAAAAATTTTGGAAGTAATTAATGTAAAAAAGCACAAAACACGTGTATCAAGATTGCCTGCCGCCGCAGTTGGAGATTTTTGCAATGTGGTTGTAAAAAAAGGTCCAGCCGAGCTTAAAAAACAGGTATATGGAGCAGTGATAATTAGGCAAAAGTATGCGGTGCGGAGACTAAATGGTGTGAGGGTTTGCTTTGAAGACAATGCGGCAGTACTGATCACTCCAGAAGGGGAAGTAAAGGGAACAGACATCAAAGGACCTGTGGCAGCCGAAGCATCTGAGAAATGGCCAAGAGTTGCCAATCTGGCATCAATGGTGGTATGATATGAAGCCCACGAAAATGCGCAACAGACTTGTCTATAGAGCTAGTTACAACACTAGAAGCAAGCAACTTACATGCCACTTGTCAAAGGATCTTCGCAATAAACATGGTAAAAAAAGGAACAGAGTCATGGTAGGAGATACGATAAAAGTTATCAGGGGCGAATATACGGGTGTGGATGCCAAAGTCACCAAGATCTTTGCAGATCAAGGCACCGTATCTATAGAAGGTGTAAAAAAAGAGAAGAGTAAAGGAGAAAAAGTAGACATTGCAATTCATGTATCCAACTTACTTATCACCAATCTAAATGACGAAGGTAAACGAAAGATCACAAAAAGTGATGACACAAAAACCATAATTCCTTCACAGGAATTAGGTGTGGATGAAGACAGATTAGTTGATGATGCAGGGTTGGAGACGGAAGCTAAAGATGAGCAGGAACATGAGATGGGTGTGGATGAAGACAGATTAGTTGATGATGCAGATAAAATAAGTAAAGACTCAAAAGAAGAGAAAAAAGAGGAGGAACAATAATGGGAAATATCTCAGGAAGTAAAAAGCTCAAACGACAAATGGCACCCACATTCTGGGGAATTGCAAGAAAAGGTAAAAGATTTGTCATTACCGTAAAACCTGGGCCACATGGTAAAGATGTGGCCATACCAACAGCAGTATTTCTAAGAGATATGCTAAAGGTGGTAACTAGCTTGAGGGAGGCAAAGGCCCAGATTTATTCAGGCAAGGTCAAAATAGACGGCATTGTTCGTAAATCACTTCACCATGCAATAGGACTAATGGACGTAGTAGAGCTGGAAAATGTACCACAAATATACAGACTTATTCCTCAGGGTGGAAAGATACTACAGCCAGTACAGATTGATTCATCAGAAAAATCCAAAAAGTTGGTCAGGGTAAAAAGCAAGACCACGATCAGTAAAGGAAAGAATCAGATAGGGTTCCATGACGGTCGTTCAGTCATCTCTGATATTGATGTCAACATAGGCGACACATGTGTCATGGAAGTACCAGAACAAAAAATTCTTGACACAATCAAGATGGAGCCTGGAAGTCAAGCTTTAATCACTCGTGGAATTAATGCAGGGCAAACTGGCAAGATAGAATCAATTGAAGAAGGCACATTCATACTTCCAAGAAGGGCAGTGTTGACACTAGGTGAAAGGAAGATCGAAATTCCATCAGATATAGTTATGGTAGTAGGAAAAAAGGAACCAGTAATCAAGATAGGATGATCATATGGCAGATGCAACAGAGTCCACAATGAAAAAGATATCACTTGAAAAGTTGGTTCTAAACATGGGAGTGGGACGATCAGGTGATGCAATCGAGGTAGCCAAAAAAGCACTTGAGCAAATCACAGATAAAAAACCAGCAGCAAGAGATGCAAAGTCAAGTCAAAGGGACTGGGGCGTACGCAAAGGGGAACCAATTGGCGTTGCAGTTACAGTAAGAGGAGAAAGTGCCAAAGTGCTCCTAAAGAGATTGCTGGATGCAAAGGGGAACCAAATAACGGCAAAGTCATTTGATAATTTTGGGAACTATTCATTTGGGATACGAGAGCACATAGATATTCCAGATGTAAAATATGATCCACAGATAGGAATATTAGGACTAGGAGTATCGGTGTCTTTGACCAGACCTGGATATGGCATCAGAAAAAGAAGTAAACATAAAGCACGAATCGGCAAATCACACATCATCAAGAGTCAAGAAGCAAGAGATTACATGGCAAAGGAGTTCAGTGTGGCGATAGTATAATGGCAAAAGATAGATCATATGAATTTACAGGAAGAAAGAAACACAATTTCGGCAGAGGATCAAGATGGTGTAAAAGATGTGGGGATTATACTGCAGTGATCCAAAAGTATGATCTGTTGCTGTGTAGAAGATGTTTCAGAGAAGTAGCTGTGTCGTTAGGATTCAGAAAAAATATGTGAGTGAGTATGCCAGCATCAAACGTATTAGCAAATTTGTTCGTTACACTATACAACAACGAAGCACGTAGAAGATCTGACTGTGTTATTTTGCCAACCTCAAAGCTTGCACTAGAAGTACTAAAGACATTACAGGAGAAAGGCTACATAGGAGAATTTGAGCATGTGAATGACAAGCGAGGTGGCAAATTCAAGATACAGCTGCTAGCAAAGATTACAAAGTGTGGGGCCATATCACCAAGATTTAAAGTAAAAAACAATGAATATACAGCATGGGAACAGCAATACCTGCCCGCATATGATAGGGGTATGCTACTAGTAACTACAAACAAGGGCGTAATGTCACACCATGATGCGGCAAATCAAGGTAAAGGAGGATTCTTGATAGGATATGTCTACTGAGCAGACCAGAAAATTTGAAGAGGTACTTCAAGTACCCAAAGAGATCAAAGTATCCCTCAAAAAAAGGATGATGCAGTTTGAGGGCCCACTAGGCAAGACCTACAAAAACTTTCGCGGTATACCTGTAGATCTCAACATAGATGTAGGAAGTATCACAATCAAGGCACAAGGAAAAAGAAAAAAAGATTATGCAATACTACACACGGCAAGATCAATCATAAGAAACATCTGCGAGGGTTTAGTGGAAGGATATACGGTCAAGATGAAAGTAGTATTTGCACACTTTCCAATCACAGTAAAAGTAGTAGATAAAACCGTATTGATTGAAAACTTTCAAGGAGAGCATGCACCAAGAACGGCAAAAATAATTGGCAAAACCAAAATTATTTCAAAAGGCGAAGATGTAGTGCTTACAGGCCATGTATGGACCGACATCACACAGACTGCTGCAAATATAGAACTACACACCAGAGTGAAGAATAAAGATCACAGAGTCTTTCTTGATGGCATCTATGTATATGAGAAGAAGAAAGGAATTGAAAAATAAGGTCATGTGATAATGACCCTTGATGCTGAATTCACAAACAAGACAATTGAATTAATCAAGGAAACGCTTGACCTGTACAAAAAGGCCGGTGCATCACCCAGAGTCAATCAAGTTTGGGACTGCCAAAATGTAGGAGATTTTCTATGTGGATTTTTTGTCGGGGAGATGGTAGGATCCGCGCTAAGTGCATTCCAGATATTTCACAAAAGAGAACCCACAGCAGACGAACATATGGAGATCGTCTCCCTGGTAGAAAAACACGCCAATGATATCAAAGAATTCTTTTCCAAGTTCAACTGATTTATGATGTAAGAGTACATGTTGAGCAGAAGAACAAATTTTCATAATCATGTTGATTCATGATCATTAGGCATTTTTGTCACATGTGCAGTTCGTTTATGCTTTGGACAGTCATTCAACTGCCTTACGTTGTAGCTTCTGGAATTTCATTTAGTTGTGTGTTTTGTGGCTTTTAGTAATTTTGCTTCTAACCGCTCAATTTTTTTGTCTTTTTGTTCAATTCTTTTGTTTAAGAATGTCTTAATCTTTGTAAGATCTGGATTTGCCCAATCTAGGGTGGTAATCACAATCAGGTATTGTCGTGTATCTGCTGACTCTTATGCGATCCTATTTGTGTATAAAAGTGACTTAACAGAGGCAAGCTGTTACAGGCAGATAAACGAGGCCACAAACAACATCAGTCCCGTGTATAAAAGTGACTTAACAGAGGCAAGCTGTTACCTTGCAATTATGATAGTAGCAAGGATTAAATCACTTTTGTCAAAGTAGAATCGTATTGCCGCCCTAGCTCAGCGTGGTAGAGCGTCGGACTGTTAATCCGTTGGTCGCCAGTTCAAGTCTGGTGGGCGGCGCCTTATTTTATTCATTTATAAAAGCGTGGCAGTTCTGGGGAATTCAATTATAGATTCAAAGATCATCGGAAATTTTGGCATTATACTCACATTCATTACACAAAATGCTCATGTAGCCATCAATTCAATATAATATTGATGGATTAAGACAAAAGAGTGTAATGGATTAGACAGTGTAGATCTAATAATCACCCATGTGTAGAATATGGTGCAGGAGGTTTGCATTGGTCAGAAGAAGACGAGTCAATAGATATTGTATTGACTGTGGTGCACGACTTGTATACTATCCACGACTATCAAATCCAAAAGCTCCAAATGAATTCAGAGTGCTCGTATATGCATGTCCAGACTGCACAAAAGATTTTGAGAAACCAAAGATGCTTTCAATTCGTAGAAATCAGACAGAAGATCCACTAGAAACAGTAGAAATAGAGATCACTCAAGTACAAAAAAACGCGTCAGTGTAACAGTTATTTAGTGTCATAACACTGCCCAGATTTTTCCCCGATGTTGGATTTGGACACCGCTGGCCGGCATCATATGTTGTTAGTGTCAAATATCAGTTAACCCAAATGTGCCACAAGCCACGTCATAATGGCGGCGGTTTGGGCTCACGTATGGAGACTTGCTTGATTTGAAATTTGAATGTGGTCAATGTAAGTATAGTTAGATCCGAGCAGATCGAGAGCAAGAATCAACATATACTGTAGTGCAAATGTTCTTGAGGTCAAATATTTCCAATAGAAACACATTTTGATCATTGTGTGTAGCGCATTGCAATGCCAGCAAAAAAATCAGAAGATCTCAGAAAGGCGTACAAGAAGGAGAAAGTTGCCAGCATCAAGATCAGGATGGCCGCAGTGAACATGGTGTGCATGCATGATAAGAGCTTCCAAGAGGTGGCAGACTCGCTCATGCAGTGCCCAAACTGGGTATCAATATGGGTGCAGAGGTACAGGGAGGGTGGCATAGACGCCCTCCGGGGCCTCCCCAAGACAGGCAGGCCGCCCAAGGTAGAAACAGACAAGATAACCAAGATGGTATCAGATGTTGGTAGTATCATAACACTGAAGAGACTGCGCAGTTGCATACACAAAAAATTCTGTGTGAAATACCATATCACAAGCGTCAGGAGGATAATGCACAAGACTGGCCTGACTCCCAAGACCGTCAAGCGTGTCCACATCAACAGGGCAGGAATAGAGGAGATCAGGAGGTGGCAGCACAGCGCAAAAAGGCGTATTTCACGCCTGAAATCAGAATATTTCACCATCGTGGTCTTTGATGAGGCAATGTTCATAGACGACCCGGCCACCGGCGCAAAGTACTGCTCACGTGAGGGGGAGCCCATAGTAACTACATACAAGGGGCGGCACGGCAAGGTGGTAGCGTACGGCAGCATTGCAACCGATGGCAGGCAGTTCTTCCGGACCTATGAGAAGTTTGACAAAGAGACAGTTCTAGAATATTTGAAGGAGCTAACCAGACATTTTGGAAAGACTGCTATAATAATGGACAGGGCGCCGCAGCACAAGGCAGAGATCGTACGCGAGTTTCTAAAGAAGAACAAAGAGAACGTCAAGGTCATATGGCTCCCGGCCGCGACGCCAGAGCTTAGTGTGATAGAGGAATACTGGCGCCAGTCAAAGCGCGACGTGCTGGTGTCAGAGTATTATGCTACTATAGTGCAGATGCGTTGCGCGATGTCAGAGTACTTTAGAACTGCAAGGCCAAAATTAGATGCAATGAAGTTCATCGGCAGGAAGTCACTTGAC
>CAZIHR010000126.1:0-2689 GCA_964538885.1 uncultured Nitrosopumilaceae archaeon | reverse complement strand
GGCCTCCTCCCCATCCAGATCCGGCCCCGCAATTCTTCTTGCACGGAAAAGACTCAAAGTCTCCTGATGTCCAGGTCATATGGAGGGCAGACGTCATACCAGAGTCAGAATTGTATCGCCATACGTTTGTAAGTCCACCGTCCCAGCTTGAGGCAGTATCCATTCCAATCTGGTCCGTAAAAAAATGGCTCTCCAAAAAGACGGATGGGACTATGGGCGACGTCGAAGGAGTATCAGAACCAGAAGATGATAGCAGTGACCAATTGCCATGTAGGAAAGCAATATTGTGGCACGGCAAAAAAAGCCCACGGACCAAAATTGTAGATTCCAAAGAAATAATCCCAGGAGATACGATCATAGTACCAGCTTCATACGGTGGATGTGACAAGTACGGATGGGACGATAGCAGTACAGATGAGGTGAAAGACATAGGCACAGAGTCCAACCTAGTCCAAAGAAGGCGTATAACCCTCAGGCTTAATGAACAAATGATTAAGTCAGTATGCGGTCCCGAGACGTGGACTCAGGTACAAAAAATTGTAGAAGAGTATGCGGAGTCTCCCAAATATGGTGATATGATCTCTAGTCTTCGCGGCATAGTGGGCATTCCCAAGACGTGGGGGCGCATGCTAGACATAATGAGTCGGGATACAGATCTGATAGAGATCGAAAAGACATCAAAAAACGATGTAACGCAGATATCAGGAATGACATACAGGAAAAAGATCCAACAGTCCGAAATCAGTGATATTTTTTCTGACAGTGACGTAGAAGTTGGGATACGTGAGTGTGCGAAATACGAGAAAACCTACTCAGAGCCATCTACCGATGAGGAGTACGAGTCCGGCTCTGGTGTAAAAACTGTCAGTTTAATCAGCCACAGTAGAGGAGTACGAGATCTCGTGGGGGAATTTGGCTTTAGTATAGGGCTAGATGGTGCCATACTTGACGACGTAAAGACAGCTGCGTTTTTGCATGACTCTGGCAAAGCAGAAAGGAGGATACAGGCGCTACTACGTAAACAGGACTCTGACGAGTTGTGCGATCACAAGCTGATCGCCAAGGGAATTTCAAGCATAAATAGTCCAGAAGAATACAACAAGTGCCTAAACAAGGCGCATCTGCCAAGGGGATACAGGCACGAATGCTGGTCTGTGAATCTTGCAAAGAACCATCCAAGCATCAGCAGTGCAAACGATCGCGAGTTAGTTCTATACCTGATAGGAACGCATCATGGGTATGGAAGACCGTGGTTTCCGGCAATAAACGACATCCACTATAACGGCTCAGACATGTTTTCATTTGATGGAGTAGATGCCAAATCTGATTATGAGGCTACAATGGTTGATTCCGGATGGATCGACATGGTCAATCTACTGGGGCGCAGATACGGCTGGTGGCAACTTGCATACTTGGAGACACTACTACGACTTGCGGATCATCGCCAGTCGGAAAGGGAGCAGGAAGTATGAGTAAAGACATCGAGTTGCATGGGTTTGACGGCCACAACCTACTCGCGTTTCTGGCGTTATTAGGATTACTGACCGCACTTGTCAGATCACGTCCAGAGTGGAATGCGCGCGCGTCTTGGGTGAGGGTAACGCCGCACTTGCACATATCAACCGAGGCAAGTCAAGAGCAGATCGCCCAAGCAGTTCTCGAAGGCATAGTTGAGATTGGAGGTCTTATGAAGTTCAGTCCGTTCAAAAATCTGAAACTTACGCAGGAGGAATTTAGCAAGTTGCAAGAGCAAATATCGCCAGAGATCATGGTAGTGCTCGGATCCGATGGGGCCGTAGATGACAAGTGCGTGGTCCAGTATCCTCCTTTGTGTACCATGTTTGGTGGGGGCCACCAGAATTTTCTAGAGCGGCTTGAGAACGCCACGCGGGTTGACAATGAGGAATATGATAAAACCGTTAAAAAGATAAAGAATGTATTATTTGAGAGATGGGAATACAAGGATCAAGGATCAAAGATTACGTTTCGGTGGGATCCCAAAGAATATCGACCACATGCATATAGAGCAAAAAATCCAAGTAATGAGAAATTTTCTGCAATTGAAGGAGCAAGCCGACTGGCAGCAGTAGGATTTACCAATTACTGGTGTGTTCCAGCCAAAAATGAGCTAAGTACGGTCGCATGCAAAAGAGATGGTCGGATCTGGAATACGTTCTGGCCAATCTGGACTAGAAAGATGTCACTCGATGCAATACGCGCACTCATGTGTAGTCAATACATGGCAGACATACAGAGCAATAAACTCACCCATGACAAAAAATCAGGCATAAGCACAATTGGAGTGACTCAAATCATAAAAGCTGACATATTTTGGGATGGAAAGTTCCGTAACGTTACATGGGGAAGGCGAGTTTTTTAGTACAATCCTGATCTGTTCGAGGATAAGTTTGGTCCTTGCCATGCCTCTGTCCTTCCTTTGTGAACTTGGCCGCGTTATACCCCAATGCTATAATTAGGAGCATACAACACGTATCAAAATCAATGGATTACATTGCCGCCAAAAACATAAAACATTGTTCTGGAAAATACTGTGTTTCCTAATTCGCCATCTATGTGCTACCAAGTACCCATCAGACGGCGACATGGATGTCATGTCGTCATGGTGTCACCTCGCCTCCCGCGCGATCGAATTGTCCCTCACTTGTTGTATAGAATCATCTTGAGTTTT
>CAZIHR010000125.1:0-50834 GCA_964538885.1 uncultured Nitrosopumilaceae archaeon | reverse complement strand
CCGCAGGCTTCACCCCTTGTGGTGCTCCCCCGCCAATTCCTTTAAGTTTCATACTTGCGTACGTACTTCCCAGGCGGCAAACTTAACGGCTTCCCTGCAGCACTGCATTGGCCACAAGCCAATGCATCACTGAGTTTGCATGGTTTACAGCTGGGACTACCCGGGTATCTAATCCGGTTTGCTCCCCCAGCTTTCATCCCTCACCGTCGGACGTGTTCTGGTAGACCGCCTTCGCCACAGGTGGTCATCAATAGATCAAAGGATTTTACCCCTTCCTATCAAGTACCGTCTACCTCTCCCACTCCCTAGCTGTGCAGTATTCCCGGCAGCCCATATGTTGAGCACATGGATTTAACCGAAAACTTACAAAGCAGGCTACGGATGCTTTAGGCCCAATAATCATCCTGACCACTTGAGGTGCTGGTTTTACCGCGGCGGCTGACACCAGAACTTGCCCACCCCTTATTCATCGGTGTTTCTAGGACCGACAAAAGGTTCCTTTAGCAGAAACCACTCGGATTAACCTTGTCGTGCTTTCGCACATTGCAAAGTTTTCTCGCCTGCTGCGCCCCATAGGGCCTGGGTCCGTGTCTCAGTACCCATCTCCGGGCCACTCCTCTCAGAGCCCGTACCTGTAATTGTCTTGGTGGGCCATTACCTCACCAACAAACTGATAGGCCGCAGTCCCATCCTACGGCGATAAATCATTTGGAACATAAACCGTTCCAGGCATAATGTTCTATCGGGCATTATTCTCAGTTTCCCGAGGTTATTCCCGTCCACAGGGTAGGTTGACTACGCGTT
The DNA here is from genome assembly GCA_964538885.1 of uncultured Nitrosopumilaceae archaeon. Classification (GTDB taxonomy): domain Archaea; phylum Thermoproteota; class Nitrososphaeria; order Nitrososphaerales; family Nitrosopumilaceae; genus JAPOPJ01. Next base: position 50,030 of record CAZIHR010000125.1, on the reverse strand, counting down.
ACTGAGCCGTCTGCCTTGCATTGCTGCAATGACTCGCATGGCTTAGCATCAATCCGATAGCAGTCAGGTCCGGCAGGATCAACCGGATTCTGTTGCTTTTGATTATTCATGTACATGTTGTACTAGTTGGAATTGACAGATGCACTAATCTTCACGCATCAGATCTGATCGCTTGATCAGATCCTCATTTTGTATGCGTAACTGGAGGCCCATAAATCACAAAATGGCGCAATGCCACACTTCATCATAGACGCCGCCTATTGCGTTACGTATGCAAGGAATTTATAAAAAGAAATCCATATAAACCATACAATCTTTACTTGCCACAAACTTAGATCATCCTTAATTTATCAAATTCATCTCATATTATAGATGCCAAGATATTGATCGTGCGGTTATGGGTTAGAGTCGTCCCGTTTGATTATAGATGATCCCACATACTAATGGTTCTATGTTATAATCGTCTGATTCTAACAAGCTACATGTAATCTTGACAAATCAAGCACGTCAAATATGTTGTACGTGATGTCATCTAAATTAACAAGATAGAATGGTATGTTGTTTGTCCTATTGAATATGTCCTAGTTGTAGTACAGTATAAATTCAAAATATGTTCTGATAACTAACATGCCTTGCATGTAAATCCAATTCATTATATGCTGCCTGTTCCTAGTTGCAGGTGTTAGAATCTTACTAGGAAAAGTACCATTTCATAGTTATTTGCAGTTCAGCAGTATGACAGCAAACGCTACCCACAGATATTATTAGTCATGGATCATTATTGATCCCCAGAGATAATTTGTGGACATTGTTTTGTGTTGGGTCATCTACTTCGAGCACACCCCAATATACAATATTGCCTAACACGTACTTGTGAGTCGTGGCCACCATGCCGTCTGGCAGCACTGCTATGGCAAAGAATCTCATTGCAGGTAGATCGGATTTTGTAACCGAACCGTCTGTTCTAGTAACCAAAACATCTACATCATCAGTATCTGGCACATATGTAATTATGATGATGCCCGATGCCGCCGATTCGCCTGTATCCATAATGCCGTCATGGTTAGAGTCGTTGAATGCCAAGACATCAAGAGTGGTAGTGATTTCCTGTAGACCGAACCTGACGGATAGAGTCTCACCATCTGAGAGCATGTGTAACTCAGTATCACCGTTTGATGTGGTTGTGGAGAATCCTTTCGGAACACTCATTACGATGCGCGTGTGATCAGGCAGTACGTTGGAGATTGTGAATTTCCCGTGTTGGTCAGTCTCAACACGCTCAAATTGTTCCGTAGTCTTAGCATATGCCGTGACTTGTACGTCAGAAATTCCGTGTTCGTCCGACTCGTAAACTCCATTTGAGTTGTTGTCGCGGAATACAACACCAGAGATTGTTGCAGTATCACTAGGATGAATGTGACGCATCGGAAAGTCAGCTGTGGTCGTCTTGTTTGAGTCAAGACGTTTCTCTACAGTCGTGCCATAGCCCACCTGTGGCAGATGATCCTTGTCAATTAGTCCGGTCTTGACACGCACATCATATGGCATCAGGTCTTTAAAGTAGTACACTCCAGATCTATTTGTCTGGGTACTGTATTCCATGCCAGAGGACAGCTCGGTCACAGTTACTGTGATGTTGTAGAATCCAAATTCTGTGTTCTGATCCTGTTGTCCATCAGCATTGTAATCCTCAAAGATGACACCTCTTAGCGATGCCATCTCGTCGGGCACTATTTTATTCAGTGGAAAGTCTACCATAGTATTAGAGGATGGATTCAGAGTATCGCTAATGTAATGGTCATGTCCATCAGTCATAAGGTAGCCTCTCGGGAGAAATCCATGCTCTATTATGTTAGGTGCGCCCCCGTCATGATCTGCCGTATTCACAACAGATGACTTTAGGGTCTGAATCAGTGTCATACCAGGATCAATGCAGTCTGACGGGTTATGGGAGCCACACTTGAACGAGTATTTGCCATTAGACTCTGTAGTCTTGTATACTACTTTTCCGGTCTCAGATATGGCAACTATAGTTATTCCCTCTACTCCGGGTTCCGTGTCATCCTGCTTACCATTGCCATTATCATCAGAAAATACCGTGCCGCTTACAGAAGGTGCCGATTCTGCACTGGTCTTTTTCAGTTCAAAGTTCACGTGGACTGCAGGGCCTGCAAGCACATCATGGGAGCTAGACTTGCTAGGTATTGAGGACAAAAAGTATCCCTCAGGAATATGATGAATTTGAATTTTATAGCTGCCAGGGATCATGTCTGTTATGGTATATCGACCATCTGCAAGTGTGTTGGTCTCCACCATCTGGTCATTTTCAGAATTGGTTGCGCGTATCGTGATCGGGTCGCCAGAATATGTAACTTTATTCCCGTTGGTCACCACAAATACCGTGCCAGAAATTGCCCCCAAACGATCGACCACCATGATGGATACTGCTTCGGATCTTGCAGAAGAATTACCGAATCCATCAGTTGCCACCACAGTTACAATATGATGACCAGCATTTAGTGGTTCAAGCACCTGCATGGACCACATGCCGGAAGAGTCCGAAATAGTTCTACCTACAGATGTCATTCCGGTGAAGACTTCTACAAACACGCCGGGGTCTGCAGTTCCCTCAATGAAGAGAGTCGGGATTACTTTGGACGAATCTGTAGGAGCAATAATTGCAGGTGCAGACACATGAATGTGTTCATTGTCGTCATGTGTGTGAGAAGATGGACATACATCATGTGAGGTGATCATCCCAGTGTACGTTCCATTCATACTTTGTATGGGGCCGGAGTCGATGTTTTTGATAAGAGAAGAATTTGACGTAAGAAAATCAACGAGGTGAATGGGATTAGACTGTTCTGGTGAGCCGTTGTGCATATGTATTCCAACCACATTTGAGAGACCGTTAACATCAAAAGAGAAGGCAACGTGAGAATGATGGCCCGAAGTAGTGGTCGTAAAGGTCAGGTCAGCAGTTGCAGTGACGGCATTCCAAGGAGAGTCGTCCCCATCAATAACGTTCTGCGACTTGTCAGCAGTTGCGGTAAACTTGTCCATGCTGCCTAGGGTCTGCTTAATGTCACCTCTTATCTCGCCAGGGGTATTTAGGTCTCCAGGACCGGTATTTTCTGGATGCTGTCCATCATTCGTGTGAAATTGGACATATGCACGTCCAGCAGTCATCTCTACAAGAAGATGATTAATTGAACTGGTGCAGGCAGGTGGATCGTCTACGCTGGGATGATTTGCAAAAGACGTATGTGGAATACCTATTGTGATGACAAGTAAAATAACAAACATTGATAATAGAAATCTTGACATTTGATGATTTGGAAATGCCAAGAGTTAAAAAAACACTAGTTTATTCGAAAAATGTACCAGTTTCATTATTAGTCAAATTCGGCCAAAAAGGACAATGAGGTATACAATGATCACCATCTCTTGGATGTTTGTATTTTTGGCAGGCCCACTATACGCTAATGCAGATCATGGTAACAGTATAGGCGGAGGGTGTAGAGGTGATTGTATTCCACCAACGCTGGGAACAGACAATGCAGGCATGCAGCTAGTCAGTAACGGATTTGCAGTTAATGGTAACGAGTTTGATGTAAAGTATTTTAAACAAGATGTGCCAACGCAGTGGGTCAACGTAGGCGAACCAGTCGTGATCACCTTGACAATATTTGAGAACACATACCCACAGAACCTAGAATACGTAGGACTATTGATGGGGATAGAAGAAAGGTTTGTGGCGGGGGTCACCGTTCAATCACATCCTGTTCAGATACACTGGATGAAGGATCGAGAAGGCACTACAACTACGGTTGAGCAGTCAGATGACCTGATTAAAGATGTATTAATTACCGAAAGTATAGTAGGGAGAAACAACATCATAACTTTTGAATTTACACTCAGCCAAATATTTGACACAGATGTGATAACGGTGAAGATGTGGGATGTTGCAAAAAACCAATGGACAAATCATTTTTACGAAGCAATCAAGATAGTATCCAGTACGGGCACAGATATGAAAATTCCCGAATGGGTAAAGAGCAATGCAGGATGGTGGGCCGAAGGACAAATAAGTGATGATTCATTCGTGCAAGCAATACAGTATCTGATCAAAAACAAAGTGATCGTAATTTCACAGCCTACTCAAGAGTCAAACTTGGGCTCAGACAAGATTCCCGAATGGGTAAAGAGCAATGCAGGATGGTGGGCCGAAGGACAAATAAGTGATGATTCATTCGTGCAAGCAATACAGTATCTGATCGAGGCAGGTATCATCAAGGCATAAATTAGCAAGTCGTCAGGACAGCAATTGTCAAGAATAGCATGGGCATCCAATTAATCTACGTATTTTATTCAGATCCTGCATGATGTCAGCCATCATATCTTTTGTTCCCTTTTGAGAACCTGTCAGGATTTTTTGTCTGCCAGTAATTTATGGAACTTGCGGCTGTAGGATTTGGAGGCTACCATCTTGAGTTATGTAATACTATGATTTGATCCGCTAACCTTACTAACTTTTATTGTTTCAACATTCTTATAGTTTCATAATTATGGCGTGTAGTTAAAATTACGTATTACTGATATGAGAACGATTTTGAATCATGTTGCACTTTACAAAAAAAATACACCAACATCTGCCAAGCTGTTCTCAAAGTCGGCAAAGTTCCATGTAAATGGAGTTTCCCACAATATAAGATACTACAAACCATATCCATTTGTCGTAAAATCATCTGTAGGAAAAAGCCTAATTGATGTAGACTCTAATAAATACACCGACTACTGGATGGGTCATTGGGCCCTGATTTTAGGGCATGGTCCAAAGGCTGTAAAGGACTCATTGAGAAGACAGATCGGAAAAGGATGGATGTATGGTACAGTCAACGAGCAAACCATAGCACTTTCAGAGATCATAATAGGAGCAATTCCCATAGCAGAAAAGATTCGCTATGTAACATCTGGTACCGAAGCTGCGATGTACGCAGTAAGACTAGCCCGCTCAGTTACTGGGCGTAAAATTATAGTAAAAGTGGACGGAGGATGGCACGGATATACATCAGACCTGTTAAAGACTGTAAACTGGCCATTCTCCGAACCAGAGAGCTCTGGACTAATAGGGGAAGAAAAGATAGTATCAATACCATACAACAACATAGAAGGTTCACTTGCAATTCTAAAAAGATACGCAGGGCAACTTGCAGGAGTCATCATTGAACCACTTTTAGGTGGTGGTGGAGGTATTCCCGCAAGAAAGAACTATCTAGCGGCCATACAAGAGTTTTGTAGAAATAACGACTCACTATTCATTTTGGATGAGGTAGTTACAGGATTTAGATTTAGATTCGGCTGTGCCTATCAAGAGATGAAACTGGATCCAGATATTGTGATCATGGGAAAGATCGTGGGTGGTGGGATGCCCATCGGTGTAATATGCGGTAAGGAAGAGACGATGAGATATGCTGACACCTTCAACAAAAAAAAGCAGGAAAGAAGCTATATCGGCGGCGGTACGTTTTCAGCAAATCCTGCGTCAATGGTAGCCGGGCTTGCCACTCTCCGGAGCCTAAAATCGGGTACAGTCCACTCTAGGATCAACTCACTTGGAGAATTTGCAAGAAAGGAGCTGTCCAAAGCACTTGATGGAAGGGCCGTGATTACAGGAAAAGGTTCTCTATTCATGGCTCACTTTACCAAAACTAATACAAAGATTTCAGATGTCACGCAGGTAGCCAATTTTGATACAGCATTGCTTGCCAAGCATCATTTTAGAATGATAGCAAGTGAAGGCATATTCTTTTTGCCAGGTAAGATGGGTGCAATCTCCAACGCACATACAAAACGAGACATTAAGGAGATGGTTTTGGCGTTTGGTAAAACGGAATAGATATAGATAGTTAGAAATATCATATTCAAATAGAAACATAAAAAGACGATCCTGTTTCTTGACAGGACATCGTGGCACACATCAAAAATATAAAAGAATTCTTCAAAAAATGACATCGTCATAGTGTGGTATCCTATGGGACATCCATATCTTAATCCTGCAGAAATCTGGAGTATACTCGAATGCGCAATAGATCACTCCATATATTATGCTGACCTGAACTCACATTTGGAGGCAGTGTACGGATTCATCAAACTTGATTATAATTTTGCCAAATATTGGAATCAAAAGCCACCTGAAGTAATGATGAATTCATTCGTAAAATCAAACAGAGTTGGATCCTGCAATAGTAAAGCTATGTGTAAGTAGCTCAAGAAACGCTGCAAATGCAAAAAAACAAAATAGATCACAATAGTTGTTGCCGCGTGATGTATACAGACATGTAATCACGTACCATGACTAGTTGTATTGATTCTAACTGAACAACTTTCTCCACATTATCTCATATCTTCATGGCCAACACATGAAATTTTCACGAGTTTGTCACATCACAGATTTTGTGATGTACATAAACTTACAAGCGTCGCTATAATTCACATAGGTGATATGATAAAACGACCCACAATCATATAGTGGCTTAATGCTAAAGGTCTAATCAGCAAACTAAGACTAATATTAAGTAGTACGCAAAACAACCACATGGATAAAAATGAAGATACTGAAGCATATGCCACAAATAACCCAACAGAGACATCTGCAAAAGAACAAGAAGATATGGCAAAAAAAGCAATAAAGAAATTCAGATCGATGAACAATAACACGTCAAACTAAACTTTCATTAGATACAACAACTCAAGCATCATCATGGGATTGTTTGACCAAAAGCAGAATCCCGAAGACATTATGTATGATGCAATGTCGCTGTTGGAACAAGGACAGCCAAAGGGTGCCATCAGCTTATTCAACAAAATATTAAAACAACAGCCAGAAAACACTCAAGCAATATTCAACAAAGGGTTGGCATTAAACCATATAAAAAAATATAGTGATGCGGTAACATGCTTTGATACATTAATTAAGAACAATCCAAATGATGCGCAAGCACTCAACAACAAAGGAATTGCAATGGCAGAATTAAAAGACATTCAAGCAGCATGTGAGTGTTATGATTTGGCCATAAAAGCAGACCCCAAACATGCAGCAGCATATTTTAACAAAGGAGTTCTACTAGACCGACTCCAGGATCACCAAGAAGCGATAAAAAACTTTGATAAAGCAATAAGTATAGAACCGAGAAAAGCAAACGCATTATTCTATAAAGGTATAGTACTAGGCAAGATTGATAGACATGAGGAAGCATTAAACTGCTTTGAACAAGTATGCAGAAAATACCCTAACCATCTTGACGCACTATTCCATAAAGGCATAGAGCTTGCAGAGCTTGGCAGACACAAAAATGCAATCACAATATTTGATAGAATCCTTACAAGACATAATGATAACGTAAATGTAACCTACGCAAAATCGAGAAGTAAAGCAGCATTAGGAGAATATGTAGAATCACTAGAGTTGCTCAAGGCAGCCATCATGAAAAACCCCAAGACAATTAGAGAGTGGGCAAGAAAAGAAAAGAGTTTTGTCAGCTTGCATAGCAATGACCAGTTTAGAAGAATAGTAAAGATGTGACATCACCCAGTAAGACATGTTACATGTGCTTTACAATGAAGATGAAAAAATCAAAGTATTTTCTTTCTTACCGCATCCAGTCGAAGTATACCAACCTTCTTTTTTGGACCTATAAGACGCGCCTCAAATACAGGCACATATACTTCAATTATCTCACGTATGGTAAATTTTTCATTCAGATCTCGAACATCGGACTCGAGAGGCTTTTGAAGCCGTTGACGAAGATGTGACAATGCTGCATCGCTTGTGATCTCAGATCTCCGTACCATAGTGCTACTCTTGGATAGTAGCCTTTTTGGATAGTTCTCCATTGTTGTTGAATTTAGTTTGTGTGGTAATTTAATTTCACGTCCATGGTGGTCAAACGCCATCCCGTCTTCTTCTTGCACAAACACATGCTCTTCCAAATTCAAGTCAATCTTGTTTTTGCTACGCTTGCCGCCAATGGTCTTTTCAAGACCAGACTTTGTCCTAGTGGAAAAAATACCATCACCAAAAACTACTTCGCGTACATTATAAGCCACAGATATCGTGTGTGTTGCTTTCCTGTAATAGTCTGCATTATACTTTCCAGATACATACATCATACACTCATAGTAAAGATTCATGGAATGTAGATGTACATCCTCTTTTTTAGGTCTAGATAGAAGAGATTTGAAGACTTGGGTTTTTTTGGAGTCAATTATCTCCCGTGCAACATCTTCCTCAAATGCCTTCTTCAGTACCACGATTTTACCGCCGTGCTCTGTCAAGATTCCATCAATATAGGACATATTCCAAGTATTAAAGTAATATTGTAATACACAAACTCCTGTAGTATGCCAAAAAAAGGCATGTATCCAAATAACAAAAATGTGTTCCAGATACTCGCACAAAAATACAACTAGACGACTAGAAAAACATAATATGCCAAGACTAACTCAACTAAACATGGCCACAAAAAAAGAAGCAGGCTATATCGAAAAGCTTCTCAAAAAGGCAGATAAAGCAATTGATGATGGGATCAAAAAGGCAGATAAGGTACTAGAAAATGCTGTTGAGGTGGGCACCATTGCTGCTGGACAGGCAAAAAAAACCAGTACCGAACTCAAAAAACGAGCCAAGACTGAAAAGGACAATATCAAGGCACGCGGAATCAAAAGTATCAACGAAGGAATATCTGCAGCAAAGAAGGCAACCACAGACACCAGCCAAGATCTAGAAACACTGGAAAGATTAGGTGAGTTACGCAAGTCAGGAGTAATTACGGAAAAAGAATTTCAAACAAAGAAAAAAAAGATACTTGAGAGAATATGAAAACCTCAAATATTTTTGGTGCCTCCGATAAAAGAAAAGTAAATCCAAAATGGTTTACCGGCAAGGTCTGGATGAAGGAGCTATCAAACAAGATAGGCTCAAAGGAACAAGATATTTACCACGTGCACTTTGTAAAAGGTGCACGGACCAAACTCCACACACATAATGGCTCACAAGTGTTGATTGCCATGTGTGGAAGAGGTAGCTTAGTAACATATAGAAAATATGGTACAAAAAAGTCATCGTTTAAGATCAAAATAGCCCAAATCATAAAACTGAACAAGGGAGATATAGCTTACATTCCACCAAAAACACTGCACACACACGGTTCCACCTCAAATGATGTAGAATTTTCTCACATTGCAATCAATGTTATTCCTACACGAAATTCCAAATACATAACAGAATGGTTCGAATCAGACTTTGAGACATCAGTTTCATCAAGGATATAGATATGGGATGGTTCAGCAGAAAACCTGTACATTGTGCCATATGTGATAGGAAACTTGCTCACAAACACAAACCCAAAAAGGAATGGAATATCAGCGGAATGCTGTGCGGTGACTGCCACTTTGAGAAGGCACAAGAGTTCTACGAGGGCAAAGTAAGACAACCATGTGTTAGCTGTGGTACAACTAAAAAGATAACCAATCTCTGGGAGCCTAGATGGCAGTGGGATATGGAGGGACTCCTCTGTAAGGAGTGTTTTGACAAGAAAGAAGAAGAACATGTAGGAAAGAAAAACTTTTGCGCCACATGTGGTGAAAAAATGGGACTGATCAGATATAATCCTAAAGGCAAATGGAAGATTGACGGACAGCTCTGTAAAAGATGCTGGGACGAAAAAAAAGCAGAAATGGGATAATAATGAAGTTTTTTAAAAGATACACATGCGACAGATGTGGTGCTAAATTTCAACAGCAAGAAGAATTAATGAACCATCTGCAGTTAATCCACGAAGATGGCCACAGATACGACTGTAAAAGATGTGATATGGACTTTGCAAGCATGGAAGAAATGAGAACACATCTACAAAGAAAACATAGCTACAAAGACAATAGATGATCACACTGCATTTATCGTCTTTATTACAGGTGGTCTCACCTTGACAAAGACCCTAAAGCCGCAAATACACTTGATTTCTGGTAAACGTGAAAGCTCCATGTTTGACACTTTGGTGCCACATCTAAGACACGAATACACCACATCAAAGGTGTCCTCTGATGGTTCCGGTCCAAAATCCTCATCAGCCACGTCAATCAGTCATATGCGTGTAATTAAAACTTATATAAACACATAATGGTATAGCAAAAAGCAAAAATTCTACATTACAGACAGCAAGTATAGATAACCATCAAAGATCATGACCATAATAGAGGTCACCACATATAGGATTCAAGAACTGTTACGATGTCTGCTGGGATGATAGCTACTTTGTATGTTTTAGTCATAATCCTCTTTTTGCCCACTACCAAAAGCCCGTGTCGCCGAAGTCTTCCAACAGCAGATGTGGGTTTTTCTTTCCACGATAATTGTGTATCATCTCTTCCCACCCTTCTACAAAGATTTGCATATTTAACAATACCACCTTTTTTGAGAACAAATCTCAACGCAATCCTATCATGCTCAGAAAGGCTAGTAACTACATGTTCCAGTAAATTTTTAGTTGTAAGGACCAAAGATATTTGTTTAATCTTTTCCTTTTTGACAAGCCGTTTTTCAAATGCAGTGAAACATATATTCCATTTACCCAATCTACCGGAAATTGTTTAAGAAGAGTTGCGATTTTTGGGGCCGTAGAGATCGGGATTGATTCTACCTTATCTAGAAATTTTTGTTGCATTTTTAGAGAACCAAGAGCAAGTGAGTGTAGGCTGTTAAGTAATTCCTTATTGGGTATAAAGATCCTTATGATCCCAGTAGTTCGGTGTGTACCATCATCATGCCAAGGATGTATCCTTCCAGTAAAGGATCTGCTTTTTTTGTAATTAAACCGACTTGTCTCTAGAATTTCAACGTCATACATTTTTCCGCTGGATTGGGCTACCGCCTGTACACTATGTTATGTGCGTTTGCAGATCTATGTATTAAAAACGTGTCATGTATGAGGTTTTTCATTCGGAGCATCTTTAAGCGAATCTTCTCATCATCTACAAACTTGACAAATTCATCTATTATTGTATTACCAGAGGAATCCTTTCTTTCATATGCAAACCATGTCATGACTTGCTTGTGTTTCAATTTTTCATCATCAATATTCAAATTATATGGGCACTCGTTGTACAAGGGAATTATTGTAGAGCCATATTTCTGTTCTAGATAGTCCCAAAATATTTCTAAAATTATACTCTGTGATCTTTGGCAGTATAATACTGAATCATAAACAAAAATAGAGAATAAAGTTTTTGATAAGCAAAATTGTAGAATCTGATTTACAAATTGTACAAAATTCTATACCAACATATCAGGTAAGAGACATCTCAATGTAGACATCATCCGGAATATTGAGTCGCATCAGTTGTCTGAGTGACTTGTCATCAGCATTAATATTTATTATTCGTCTGTGCATCCGCATCTCCCATTTTTCATAAGTCTCAGTACCACTTCCACAAGGAGATTTGCGGGTAGCTACATGAAGCTTCTTGACTGGTAACGGGGTTGGGCCCTTGACCTTTACACCTGTCTTTTTACCAATTCCCATGATTTCCCCACAGACAGTATCTAATTTGTGTAAGCTAGCAGAAGTAAGTTTGACGCGAGCAGTTTGAGCCATGGAATTCAGCCTATGGGGTGTATTCTTCAGTAACTTCCTTTACAATTCCCGCTGCAATGGTTGCACCCATGTCCCTGAGTGCAAATCTACCCATCTCTGGAAATTCTTGGAATGTTTCTATTGGAGTTGGTCGAACTGGCCTGATCTTGACAATAGCAGAATCACCCACCTTTAGGAATTTAGGATTCTCTTCCTCAACTGCACCAGAAGCAGGGTTGATCTTTTGCAAAAATTCTGTAACAGTTGCTGCAACCTGAGCAGTGTGTGCATGCATTACTGGTGTGTATCCAGGCGCAATTGCGGTCGGATGGTGAATTACGATGATTTGTGCCTTGAATTCTTTAGCAACCTTGGGGGGTGCATCTGGTGTACCAAGCACATCGCCACGCTTAATATCCTTCTTTTCGATACCTCTGAGATTAAAACCGATGTTGTCACCAGCTTCTGCCGATGGCATCTCCTGATGGTGGGTCTCGATTGATTTTATTTCTCCCACACTGCCTGATGGCATGACAATGATTTTGTCGCCAGCCTTCATAGTTCCTGTCTCAACTCTACCAACAGGCACGGTACCTACACCAGTGATTGTATAAACATCCTGTATTGGTACACGCAGTGGTTTACCTACTGGCTTTTCTGCAATAGTAAAGTCATCAAATGCCTCAAGCAATGTCTTGCCAGTATACCATGACATATTTTCAGATTTTTTAACTAAATTATCGCCCTTCCATCCCGAAACCGGGATAAATGGAACTGCATCAAGCTTGTAACCTACAGATCTTACCAGCTTTTCACCCTTTTCTTTGGCTGCCTTGAAGGCATCTTCCGAATAATTACTGTCATCCATCTTGTTAATTGCTACTATGAGTTGACTAACTCCGAGTGTTTTGAGTAGGAATGCGTGCTCTCTTGCTTGGCCTCCAGCCGCAACCGCAGTATCAGTTTCGCCTTCTTTGGCCGACAGTACAAGCACTGCCGCGTCTGCCTCAGATGCACCAGTAATCATATTTTTAATAAAGTCCCTGTGACCAGGAGCATCAATCAAGGTGAAGAAATACTTTGGGGTCTCAAATTTCTGAAATGCAAGATCGATTGTAATTCCCCGTTCTCGTTCATCTTTGATATTATCCATAACCCACGCATACTTGAATGTGTCACCTTTTCCAGTCTTTTCAGATTCTGCGGCATGTGCTGCGATTGTTCTTTCGTCCACAACACCTAGATCCATCAGAAAATGACCCATGGTTGTTGACTTGCCATTATCAATGTGGCCCGTAACAATTAGATTCAAGTGTGGTTTATCTGCCATATCACATGCGTATTTGAGGGGATTTATTACTGTTATGAATTTTGAATTCTTGAGTTTTGAGAATCTGCCACAAGCAAAAGATCGAGATATCTCATGACATTTGTGAAAAAAAGTTGTCCAGATGCTACCCTCATAAGATCATATCTTATTTTTGCATATTAGATGATAGTTTACATTGTAGGGCACACTAAACACAGGAATGATTCTGGCATGTATCAATTCCGGTATCTAATTTCACTATCATCTTAATTCATTCATTAGGGCCTTTCGTGTAATTATTAGACCGAGCATCTAATTCCAACTTTTTTACGCACAAATACCTAAACCATAATTTCATCGCCACATGAGGTCGCTATACATGCTCTTTGCTCCTATCTTCAAACACGTTTCAAAATCAATTTGTTTGGTAAGCATCTAGTAAATTAGTTTGAATAATTCAGCATCTGTGGCCATCACACTATTAGTGAAACCGCTTTTCTTGTAATATCTTACACATTGCTGAAATTAGTCTGCTTGCGCGTTATTGCTGCATAAATTATAGTTGCCTCTACAAGAAAATATCTCACAAGCAAGCTTTTCCTCTTTGATATCTTTACATAATACATTATACCTGTAGAGTTTTGCACAGCTGGAACCAATCCAAAGTATGATGTAAGACGATGCACATCATAGAATCTGGAAATTTTGCCAATCTCGAATATCACATCTAATGCCGTAATGTTATCAACACTAGGTATGTCTGTAAACAGTTTTATGTTCTTGGTGGTCTTTACTGCTCATATACTATTTGATAATCACACTGTGTAATTTTTTTCTGTGAATTATATACTGTATAATTAATTCTCAGATTTCCAAGCTCGTGTAATTTATCAATGAATTTTCAGATAAATGCATTAGCAACTATCTGATTATTTCATGCAGTGGTATGGTGTGTGTAATTTTTGTATTTTGTATTGGTATGGACAAATTTTATACCATATCTGTTGAGTTGTAGTTCTTCAACTGTCTCACGGTTTGAAACGTAACATGCAGTAATGTACCAGCCAGACAGCAGATCAGCCAATATGATATAGTATGCTTTATCTTTTTCTTTGATTAGATAATCACTTTTGTAGAACGTAAATTTGACAATATTGTATCCAATCCAAGATCAGTAAAAAAGTGATACATATCATGTCAGAGCAAAAAAAAACAAAGGCAAATTTTGTGTTAGCAGGTATGGTGGACAATTTCTTTCTGATTGTATATTTGCCACATGATATATTATAATTTCAAAGTAGTTGACTTGCATCATTACATCCTGCATGAATTTCTTGTGTAAATTAATCCCTACAAAATATTTGCTGGTTGGTTTTTTCTACAAATGAAAATTTCATAATTATCTTGTAAATTGGGGGCAATGTGTTTGTTTGATTATTTTTAACATCTGAATTTTCAGTATTTTTTGCAACGTACAATTAATTTTGTGAAATGCGGGATTCGTTCCATACAATATGTAGTCTAGTGTCAATATAGAGCAAAAGAGACAAAAATCGTAATTTGTAGGGCAAATGAGGCATGTAAAAAACTCTTTTTGGATCTGTCTGGCAATATACCATTACAGCATTATTAGCATGTAAAGTCTAAACCATCAATCAGCCTTCAATCATGATATCCACTAGTATCTCTGAAAATTACACATAAATCAAAGAGAAAAAACAGTGACAGTATGAAGATTACAGTATCAGTAATCAAGGCAGATGTAGGAGGCATAGGCGGCCACACAAGACCAAGCGACGCGTTGCTCAATGCAGTACTAGATACAGTCAAAGAATCAGGCGACCTACTGATTGACTACTACATAGGATATTGTGGGGACGATGTCCACCTAGTTATGACCCACACGCATGGAACCGATTTCAGTAATGTCCACAAGTTGGCATGGGATGCATTTATGGCAGGTACCCAAGTTGCAAAAAAAGAGGGTCTGTATGGTGCTGGCCAAGATCTACTAAGAGATTCATTTTCAGGTAATGTAAAGGGGATGGGCCCAGGAATAGCAGAGATGGAGTTTGAGGAAAGACCAAACGAAGCATTCACCGTGTTTGCAGCAGACAAGACAGAACCGGGTGCATTCAACTATCCAATTTACAGAATGTTTGTTGATGCTCTAAGCAATACAGGCCTGATCGTAAACAAATCACTTGCACGTGGGGTCAAGATAAACATCATGGATGTGGAAAAGGGGAGAATTGCAGAGTTGACACTGTGGGAAGACAAGCCCACAATAGAGGCAGCATTAATGTATCCTGGAAGATATGTAGTAGACACGGTAACTACCATGGACGGAGAACCAATCCTTGCAGCATCAACTGACAGACTACACAACATTGCAGGCACATATGTGGGAAAAGATGATCCAATATGCATGATCAGGACTCAAAAGAATTTTCCTGCAACAGAAGAGGTTGGAAGTGTATTTAACAACCCCCACTATGTAGCAGGCAACACCAGAGGTAGTCACAATATGCCACTCATGCCTGTAAAACTAAATTCTGCGGCCACAATCAACTTTTGCATCCCAATTGTTGAAGCACTTGTGTTTAGCATGCATGAAGGAAAACTCACCGGCCCATTTGATGGATTCTCCACCTCTGACTGGGATCATATAAGAGAAATAGCTACAAAGAAAGCACTTGCAATGCGGGGGCAAGGATTCATTCACCCTGCAACACTTGTTCCATCAGAGTTGGAATATGCAGAGGGGTATAAGGCAAGAATGGATATTCTAGAAAGCAAAATGAGAAAGATCGACGAATTTCCACGAGACGAACCAAGTAAGAAGAGTTATGAGGATCCAGACTAGTTCCATAGTATAATAAATTAATAAAACTAGGATTTTGTGCAATTACAAATTGACAAATATTGTGGGAAAATACGCGATTTGATGTAGTTTTGGTGACAGCATCGTAAAACTTGGAGATTGGAAATAGTTAAATGAAAAAACAAATACCAAAAATCAGATGAAGTTTCTTAAGGTTTTTGATTGGAAGACATACATTTTCACTGCACTTGCGGTGATCTCATTTTCCAATTTTATGGCAGTTCTGTTTGGTCAAACCATACCAGGCGTATTTATGGCATTTTTTAAGGTTGCAGGAGATGCAGTGATTGTTGGCGCAGTCTTTGTATTTGCTCTTGCTTGGCTACTAAAGGCAAAGCCCCACAACCGCCCAAAAAATTACACAGTTGTTGTATTTGACGTGTTTGGAAAACAGGTAGTGGTTGACGGAATACGTACAGAGTTCAAGACACACGACGTAGCGTGGAGCTTTATGAAGCAATACAAAAAATCATATCCACTGTACAACTTTGCGCTGATTTCAGACATGCCAGAGTCCGACAAGCCTACAATCTTCAAGTACATATGATTCAGACTTTTATGTTACATCTTACCCACAAATAAAAATGGAGTTTTCCGTACTTGCCAATGCATTCAGCAGAATGGAATCCACCAGAAAAAGACACGAATTAACACAATACCTTGTAGATCTATTCAAAAGTACCCCAGACAACATCATAGCGGAAATTGTTTATTTATTACAGGGAAAATTGAGGCCAGATTTTGAAGGAATTGAATTGGGCGTTGCCGAAAAGTTGGCGATCAAAGCAATATCCAAATCATCAGGAATTCCAACTAAAAAAGTTGAGACTGAATACAGGAATGCAGGAGACCTAGGTAAAGCAGCATCAATTATACTAGAACAAAAGACCCAAACCACATTCCTAGAAGAAGACATTACAGTTGAGCGGGTTTACAATACACTATACAAGATAGCAAAGCTGGAAGGACCGCGTTCGCAGGACATGAAAATGAAATATATTTCAAGCCTGCTCAACGATGCCACACCACAAGAAGCAGGTTTCATTTTGAAGATTCTGCTAGGAACACTACGTCTTGGAATTGCGGAAAATACCGTAATGGATGCACTAGCGCTTGCATTCTCCGGAGAGCGAGAAAATAGGAAAGTGTTAGAGCATGCATATAATGTGTCAAGTGATCTGGGAAAAGTTGCACATGCAATCGCATCTGACGGTCTAGAAGGTGTAAATAGATTCCACATAAGCATATTCAATCCTGTAAGACCAATGCTTGCTGAACGCGTCAAAAGTGAGAACGAAGCAGTATCTAAAATGGGGAAGGAATTTGCTGCAGAATACAAGCTTGACGGAGAACGAGTTCAAATTCATGTTCAGGGCGACAATGTGGTACTATTTTCCCGAAGTCTGGAAAACATCACAAGATATTATCCGGATATCGTGGAAAAGATTCCAAAGTTGATTGAAGCAGACAATGTAATACTGGAAGCAGAAGCCGTAGCTGTAAATGAAGACACTGGTGAGTTTCTGCCATTCCAAGAACTAATGCATAGACGAAGAAAGTACGGAGTAGAAAAGGCGATGATGCAATATCCGATTACAGTAAACTTTTTTGATATATTGCTTGCGGATTGCAAAAGCTGTTTAGAGATGAGTTATAATAAAAGAAGAGAGTTGCTAGAAAGTACAGTAAAGGAGGGCGAGTTTGCCAGATGTATTCCAATGACTATAGTTAGCAACATAAACGATGTTGAAGAATTTCTAGAGAACAGCATCAATTCGGGATGCGAGGGGCTTATGTTAAAGATGCTTGACAAACCATACCAAGCAGGATCGAGAGGGAGTCATTGGCTCAAGTTGAAACGTGAATACAGAAATGAGCTTGGTGACAGTCTAGATTTGGTTGTAATTGGGGCATTTTTTGGAAGAGGTAGAAGAACCGGCAGATATGGAACTCTGCTTTTAGCAACATATGACGACTCTAGTGATTCATTTACAAGCATCTGTAAAGTTGGTACAGGTTTCTCAGATGAAGATCTAGATAGATTATACCAGATGTTGTCAGAAAAGGTGATAATCAAGAAAAACGCAAGGATAGAAAGCGGGATGGAAGCAGATGTCTGGTTTGAACCAGAATTGATAATTGAAGTAGTGGCCTCGGAGATCACACTAAGCCCCATACACAAGGCAGGATATGACACTATAAGAGACAATGCAGGGCTTGCTTTGCGATTCCCAAAATTCACAGGAAGGATAAGGGAGGAAAAGGCGGCAGAGGACGCATCATCCAATGCAGAGGTTGTTGCCCTCTACAAAAGCCAAAAGAGAATCGTGCAGGGTAAAAATTACAATTGATCGCAAAGATTGGTCAGCGCATATAGGATTTAAATTACCTTCCAATTGTTAAGAACATGTCAATGTATAGTGGTGAGCTTGA
The DNA here is from genome assembly GCA_964538885.1 of uncultured Nitrosopumilaceae archaeon. GTDB lineage: Archaea > Thermoproteota > Nitrososphaeria > Nitrososphaerales > Nitrosopumilaceae > JAPOPJ01. Next base: position 31,771 of record CAZIHR010000125.1, on the reverse strand, counting down.
GGTACAAGCAAAAAGAAAGGCAATGGCAGTGCTACAAGATGAGATCAACAGAATTCTTAATGCGTCAAGGGAACTGGCATCACTGCCAGATCTTATGATGAAGAGAGATAGAGCTGGAATTAAAAATGCACTAGAGCAGATCTCCACCATAGAAGAGGAAGTCGAAAATCTCAGAAGAAAGATTACGCGGGAGGTTGCAGATGTAGGAGGTCTCATCATGAACAGGGAAAATCTGCTGAATACAGCATATACGATGGATGAAATTGCTGGATATATAACAGGCATATCTTTCAAGCTTTCCAACGTCAAACCATCTACACTAAAGAGCGCAAAGCTTGACAAAGACATTACAAAATTGATCGAGCTTGTAGTAGACGAAGTTTACAAACTAAATGAAATAATTAGGAGTTTGAATACAAACACTGCAAGTGCAATTGAGCTTGCACAAGAAACGCAGACAATCGAGAGAGACATAGACATCAAGTACAGACAAGCAACGCTGAAACTCCTTAGTGAGGTAAGCAATACAAAAGAGATGATGCTCATAAAGGATGTCATAGAGGGAATAGAAGAGATGGCAGACAAGTGTCAAAGAGTTTCAGACTCGTTTATACTGCTAGCACTGAGCCTGTAGATCTTTTGCACATCTTGTAACAATAGAAGCATGTATCAATCTAGAGTGTCGAATGGTGAAAATTTTGCCTGTTGACAATTCATATACGCATGATACCACACACGCATTATGAAGGGAGAGCTGATCGAAAACAGAATCATAGTGTGGAATATTGAAGACTCGCGCAAACTCTTCAGTCAAGGGTATTACGGAAAGCCCATAGGTATAGCAAAACCAAAGCCCGAAGAGATTGATGCGCCGCTCGTGCTAGATCTGATTGAGGGATTATACCTCATGAAGAACAATAGAATTACAATCTACAAGTCAAAGCAAAAAATATCTGTAAATAAGATGATCGAAATTTGCAAAAAAGAATACCATAACTTTGATAAAAAATATACGGTTTACAAGAATTTCAGATCCAGAGGATATATAATAAATCCAGGGATAAAGTTTGGGTGCGACTTTGCAGTGTATGAGAGAGGACCAGGCATAGACCATGCGCCATATTTAGTTCACGTTTACAACAGAACTGAGACAATAGATGCTACAAGAGTAGTACTAGCAGGAAGGCTTGCAACAACAGTTAGAAAACAATTCATCTTAGCAGTCACTGGCAGTGGTGATAGAGTAGATTTTTTGGCTCTAGATTGGTGGAAAGCCTAGATCTTTTTTATGTGACCTGCGATACGATCATAGATTTCAAACATTTCTTGCGTGATACCAAAGTCCATGTGATTCTTCCATTTGTTCCTAATACGTATTACACCCTCAGTTGGCTCCACATAAATTATTGCGTCACGGTATGGCTGTTTTGCTATCATAGAATTGAGTTCCACATCCTCATTCAGCTTAGAGGCCAAGATACCAGGACCGTCCCATTTCACGCGTGTTATTGTCTTTGCGGCAAAGTGCCCACTTGTGTCAAGTTTTGTCCTTGCTAAATAATCACTTACGGATGTGCCAGCATCCTTCCTAACTATAAAGTGTGCTTGATATCTGTCAAGTGCACCCCATGGCATTGGATTTGGATCCTGCATCATCTACCCCTTCTGAATTATCTGAATCATATCTATGTTGGAGTTTCTGACATCAATACAACCGTGGTTGGTGACTATTCTTGCTGTGTGAGCAAAATACCTACTGTAATAGTCACCACTCTCTATCACATCAGAGCCACGCTCTTTAGGTTCAGAGTCAATCCCAAGATTCTTCAGCATGCTACTGAACTTTTCGGGCCACGACTGCAAAACAAATGTGTCAGGCTCGTCGTCATGCATTACGGTTATTCACGAGTATCCACAAATTTAAACATATCAAGACTAGTCGATACCACATTATAATACAAAATAAGATAAAAGAACAAGAGCATCAAAAAAATGTCAACATGCATAGTTGCATTTTATGACATGATTGTCAGCATAGATGCAGTCTGTCTACAAAGTGCCAAAATTCATACCAAACAATCGTACAAAATGTTTAATATATGATAAATTGATGAAATAGTACAGCATGGCCGATGCAGGAATAAGACAGACAGTTTTAAACGACGCTGCAAATTTTGGTATGAGAATTACAATAGGTGTAATCTTTATTGTGCACGGATACTCTAAGATTGGAAATGAAGGATTTGCTGGATGGTTACCGAGCTTGGGCATACCAGCAGAGATGCAGATGCTTATTGCACTAGCAGAGATAATACCAGGTATACTATTGATAGTAGGGGTGCTGACAAGAATCTCATCATCATTGCTTTCAATTATAATGATAGTAGCGATATTTCATGTAAAGAGTGCGGCAAGCCTTACTGGTGACAGAGGATACGAATTTGATCTCATACTGCTTGCTGCATCACTAGTAATCATTGTTGCAGGTCCAGGAAGAATATCATTATCACATATAGCCAAAAAGATCCCAAGAGCACTACACTAACACCTTCCAAAATTCTCCATTATTTTACAGATACATTTTGTGGTCTTTTGGAGCAAGTCAATCCTTGCAAACTCGTTGGGAGAGTGAATTCGAGAAAATACATGAGTGCTACCCACAGATATGCAGGGTGCACCAAGGATGTTGGCAAATTGATACATCGGCCCTGTTCCAGCGTTTGAGATGTTAAGTACAAATTTGCCAAATGTGTGATCTACCGCATTTTTTACTACATCTACAAACGGATCTGTGGGAGATGTCCGAGCAGCAGCCTGACCATGCAATACACGAATATTGATATCGCCAAATCCCTTTGATTTTAAATGGGCACAGAGTCTACGCACCTGTCTTGTAGGATCCATCTTGGGAACTAGTCGAAAGTCAAGTTTTGCCATTGCACAGCTAGGAATCACTGTCTTAGCACCATATCCCGTATATCCCGATACAATTCCTGCAACGTTGCAGGTGGCACCACCAACAAGTGCTTTTTTTGCATCTAGTCCACTCATGCATCCCACAAACTGTGTAATACCAAATTCTTTTTTGAACGCAGCCTCATCAAATGGTTCTCTTGCAATCATCTCCATGTCTCTATCTGAGAACTGTTGTACCTCCTTATACCAATCAGAGATAAGAATCGTACCATCAGATGCAGTCAATGTACCAATGGCATCGATCAGTCGCTGTGCTGGGTTTCTTATCAGAACGGCAAAACTAGAATGTGCATCGCGTACAGACTCCCTTACAGAGAGTTCGACATAAAGTAATCCTTTCATACCCAGACTGATCACAGGCCGATCTTTTGAATCAACATAGCCAAACTCCCAGATGATGCCATCACATGAGAGTTTTTTGTGATATTTTTTGAGATAGGCACCAATGTGTGCACTGCCAATTTCTTCCTCACCCTCTACTACAAACTTGACATTGCAAGGCACGTCCCCCAACGTCTCCAGATACGCAGATACTGCCTTTATACGAGTGATCAGTTCACCTTTATCGTCAGTTGCGCCTCGTCCAAATATTTTATTGCCTACACGCTTGGCGGCAAATGGCGGATAATCCCACAAGTCAAGCGGCTCTGTAGGCTGCACATCATAATGATTATAGAACAGCAGTGTTTTAGTGGGATTTGATTTTGACTTTACCTCACCATACACCACGGGAGCGACACCTCGACCTAGCCTGAGTATCTGAGATTTAATTCCAGAAGATTCCAACATACACTTTACAAGAGATGCACATTCGCGAATTCCCTCATTTTTTGCCGAGATGCTAGGCTGCTGAATCAGTTTCTGAAGATCGGAGATGAGTTTATTCATGTGAGAATCAACATGCTGTGTTGGATTCATATCATATCAGCCTGTCAAACATCTTCATTACAAAAGGTAATGCATCGATCAGGTCAGTAGCCACCATATGTAAACCAAGTTTTTTATGTACCGACTTTCCCGCCAAACCGTTTATGAATGCGGCAGATGATGCAGATTCAAGTGGGTTGCGATTTTTTGCAAGTAGGCCCGCAACTATCCCAGATAACACATCCCCGGTTCCACCTACAGTCATTCCAGGAGTATGTGTTTGATTAAGATAGACAGTATTACCATCAGATATTACATCAACTGAACCTTTAAGCAAGATTGTAATTTTATAGTCCCCGGCGCATGCCTTTACCTGAGATGTACGCTCCCTCAAAGAGTCAGAAGGAACCATACCAAAGAGTCTCTTGAATTCTCCAGCATGTGGTGTGAGTACAACATTCTTACTTGACAGTATGGGCAACACTTCAGGAACTAGTGCAGATGCATCCAATGATAATCGTACATCTCTATCCAAAAGAGACTCAATCAGACGAAGTAACGAGCCGCGTTCCTGAATGGCAAGTCCCATACCAATTGTAGCAGAATCCAGATTTTTCGGAATTGCGCCTACGAGCTTGTTTACTGCACCACGAGTTAATTTTTGATCCGCCAAAGGAATCACAATGAGATTGGGTGAGGTAGAACGGGTTGCGGTGACGTTGATTTTAGGAACTCCAGTATACACAATATCTACGCCACAGCGTAGTGCCGCAAGGGAAGATAAAATGGGGGCCCCATGATACATGTAGCTGCCACCCACCACCAGAACGGTTCCGTTGTCATGTTTATGGGAGTTCAATCTTCGTGCAGGGATGAATTTCCTTACATCTGACATGCGCAGTTGTCTTGTCAATAGCAGTTACATCAAATTACAGACGAGTAATTATTATTTTTGGGTAGATTTCATCTTTGCAGTTTGGGCTTTTTTCCTTGTAGCTCTTGTGGTACGCCTACCAAAGAATGCTTTTCTGGCATAGCACAAATAGGCAGTATGTCCAACACCCTGAAATGAGTGCCGAGTCTTTCCCTCCCTAGCATCAATGGTACGTATGATATGTTCTGTGCACTCGATATCGGTAAACTCGTTTTCTACAAGTGTTGCAGTCAGCTTCTCTAACTGATTTATAGTGGGGCACACAGCAAAGAGGGAACCGCTTTCCTTGAGCATCTGCCTCACTTGTGGTATTACGTTCCACGGATCACCTAGATCAATCAGAGCCACATCCATATCTTCAAGTGGTAGTTTGGTAGCAGTCTTGATGTCAAAATTCTTTTGTGTAATGTATTTGGACATACCCGCCTTTGCAATGTTTTTTTCCGCAATATGCATAAAATTATCATCCACATCAAATGTATAGACATGTCCACGAGGGCGTACAATACTTGCAATAAATGAAGTTAATGAGCCACTGCCAGTTCCAATCTCCAAGATCTTTTGTCCACTACATATGCCTGCACGAGCCACAATATATCCCATATCTTTTGGATAGACAATTTGGGTACCATGCTGTAGCTTCATGGTATAATCATACGTGGTGGGCTTGAGCAAATACACATACTTGTCCTTGTTTGTGATCAACCTAGATCCATATTCTTTGCCTATAGCATCAGCATGCTTTATTACCCCAATATGAGTATGAAGGGATTCGGTCTTTGATATTCGAATCAACCATTTTTTTGAGCTATTATAATAGAACAATACTGGAGAATTCCGTTTTATCTTGTCCATCGTCATTTCACAGAAAAATTAGATAAGAATCTACTGTTTTTCATGTGGAATTGTCAGAATGCAGAAAAGTGACATCTACATTCTTCCTGGTGCAGAGATTCCAAGCAAGTCAAGTGCGCGCTCAATCACAATACGAAAAGAATCCACAAGAAAAATTCTCGAATCTTCTACTGCCCTGTTATTGGCATCAAGCACTCGTACACTTTCGTAAAATTCATTAAAAGAGACTGCCAAATCATGACAGTACCTAGCAATGACCTTTGGTGAGAGGTTCCTTGCAGCATCACTTACTCGGCTATCAAACAAGCCGATTTGTGTAACTAGTGCAATCTCTGATGGTTCCACCAATAAAGAACAGTCGGCATTCATTGTTACTGTACGGCATGACTTTTCTAGAATCCGCAATGCTCGAGCATGGGCATACTGTATATATGATGCAGTGTCACCTTCCAAACTCAGTGACCGAGCAAGATCAAAGGTAATTGTCTTGTCTAGATCTTGTTTGAGCATCTCATATCTGAGTGCCCCCACAGACAGACTACGAGCAACCTGCTCAACTTCTGAGCTGCTCATATCAGTATGGCGCTTTCTGGTCTCAGTAGTAGTTCGCTCCATTAGTAAATCATATACAGAATCGGCATTTACATACAATCCCAATCTGCCAGACATTTGAGCCTGTCGCCCCGTTGTTTCTAGACCCAGTATTTTTGCAGTGTCAGAACTTAGCAGGACAGACTCGTAACTCAGATGGATGTATGCATCGTCGTACTTGAATTTGGAGATCAGATCGGTGATAATCTTCTGGAGGCGCGCCTGCCTTGAATCAATTACCGTAATTACCCTATCACCTGCAAAGCTTGGTCCTCTTTGTGTCTTGTCAAGTGTGGTTTGCCAAAGATCCCTACCTCCAGGCTGTTTTTTGTCGTACGGCACATAGCCAAATGGATCATCAAGTAGACCGAGCTTCCATGCCGCATATGGAATGTCCTTGGCAATGTAAGTAGCAGTTCCATTGCTCCGCACCAACACCTTGTCATCCGTGTCATCATTGCTATGTATTACCCAACAACCAGAGTTCTTTCCACTGTCTTTATACTCGATGAGATTCATCTCTTTTAGTTTTTCAAAGACAAGATTCCACAGTCCAGATTGGACTATATGTGACTCAAAGTTCAGGCAATCATAAGTCACACCCAGATTCCAACATGTCTCCAACTGACTTGAGAGAACTTTTCTTGTGATTCGAGATGCAAACTGGGCCGTAGCAGATTTGCTCAACTCAATTTCTTTGAGGACGTTTTTACGTATGCGTTCCATACTAGGATCCTTTGCACATTTGGCTGTGGTCTGCACATAGACATCATCGCCACAATACTGATCAAACTTTTTTTGATTCGGAGGTTCCTCTGGAAAGCCAAAATGTCTAAAACCAATTATAATATCAGCTACCTGTAGTCCAGAATCATCTACATAGTTTAGTACGTTTACTCTGTAATTTGCCTTGTGTAAAATATGAGATAATGCATCTCCTATTACGATGTTTCTGACATGTCCTATATGTAGTGCCTTGTTAGGATTAACACTTGTATGCTCCACCACCACAACAGAATTTTTCCCAATGTCAATGCTACCAAACTCTGCAAGACATGACTTGGAGAGAATCAAGCTGGAGAGTCGACTCCAATTTGCCACAAAGTTGACATAGCCAGAATTATGTGCCAGAGTCTTTGCAACAAGTGTATTGGTTTGCTGGCAGTATAACTTGGCTATTGTTTGTGCAATCTCACCGGGGCTTTTTTGGAGGTGCCCGGCAAGCAGAAATGCAACATTGCAACTTGCATCTCCAAAGCCAGGTTTTGCTGGCTCGACTGAAAATGTAACATGAGCATTCAGCTTGCGCATTACAGTGTCCATATTGATACGAATTTCATCAAGAAGTGCCTGAAATGTCAAAATTATACCTCCGAGAGTCGAGGGGCCAGCATATCTATTGCCTCAAGCACGCCATCTCCGGCCCTAGCAGAAACAGTCATTGTTGCCTCTGCCTTGACATTTCTTGATGCATTTCCAAGTGCAATGCTTGTCCCAGCAGTATGAAAAAGCGGGATGTCTGTTTCACTGTCACCTATTGCCACAACATCATCTGAACGAATAAACATCAGCCTCATCATCTCACGGAATCCCATACCCTTATCGATTCCAAGAGAATTTATGTGATAAGCATACTGACTGTCAGACAATATTACATCTAGATTTTGTTCCAGTATGAGTTTTTTGGCTAGATCCAGATCAAATGTCCTCTCCAGCACAATCTCAGTCATTCTAGGAAATACAGGTTTTTCGACCACATTGTCGATCGAATTTTGTAGTTCAATCAATGCATTTTGGCATTTTTTCATATCGCCGAGTAGTACATGTCTGTTAGCATCAAACGTCAGACAACCACCATTCTCACCTACAGATGCCTTTGTTGTACCCCCAAAAACAGACAGTATAAAGCCCTCAATTGACGAGCGGCCTGTAACAAATATCACATTATGCCCCATATCTGTTAGGTAACGTAACGAAGATAAGGCATCAAGATGGATGCGGCCCCCACCATTCTCTGTAATTGTACCGTCAATGTCAACTGCAAACGTAAGTCGATTCACAATCTAATTCAAACAAACCGAATAATATTTGCTACGTACAAGCATGGCAAAAAAGATACTAAAATTACACAGCAATAATTAACTTAGAACTGACAGAATCAATAAAAAGATACAACATTCGTTACAGAAAAACACAATGTCGTTGTAATTTAGTACAGTTTAGATTAAAGTACAAATGTATATATCCAAATCGGAGAAAAATTAACATTACCAAATATGAAAATTCAATAGGCAGTTAAAAGAACAAAAACTGAAGGCGTGTACATATGGGAATTCCTGAAAAAATCAAAGCCATTCAAGATGAGATGGCAAAGACTCAACTCAATAAAGCGACAGAACACCACATAGGACTGCTCAAGGCAAAGATTGCAAAGCTGAAACGCGAACAGGAAGACAGAGATGTAAAAAAAAGAGGGGCAAAGACAGACGGATTTGATGTCAGACGTGCAGGAGATGCTACGGTTGTTTTTATCGGACTGCCAAGTGTTGGCAAATCGACATTGCTTAACAGTCTGACTGGTGCAAAGTCTGTGGTGGGTGCGTTTCAATTCACCACACTAACTGTTGTGCCCGGAATGATGGATTATAGAGGGGCAAAGATTCAGATCCTAGATCTGCCGGGCATAATCAAGGGAGCATCAACCGGAAGAGGACTAGGAAAGAGAATATTATCTGTGGCAAGAACTGCTGATTTGGTGCTGCTCATACTAGATGTGTTCCAACCATACCATGAAGACGTACTTGTAAACGAATTGGGCAATATAGGAATAAGACTAAACCAGCTACCACCAAACATTACAATTGAAAAAGCATCCATGGGAGGCATAGCTGTGGCACAGCAAACAAAACTAGAAAAAATTACAGAAAAACACCTCAAGGACATTTTACATCTATATGGAATTGTAAGTGCCAGAGTTGTGGTCAGAGAAGACATCACCACGGAGCAGCTAGCAGACCACATAGCAGGAAATGTTAGCTACTCCAAGGCACTTACAGTATTAAACAAAATAGACCTAGTTGATGGTGACTTTCTCAAAGACATCAAAGCACGCCTAAAAACAGACGTAATAGAAGTCTCTGCAAATTCAGGTATCAATATAGATCTCCTAAAGAAAAGCATCTATGAAAAATTGAGCTTTATTAGAATATACATGAGACCAAAGGGTGGTGAGACAGACTACAAAGAACCGCTGATTGCACGTGAAGGTGACACCGTGGAAGATATCTGCAACAAGCTGCACAGACGGATGAAAAATGAGTTCAGGTACGGCATGATATGGGGTAAGAGTGTAAAGTTTGGAGGACAAAGAGTAGGATTGGGACACATACTACAAGATGAAGATGTGTTGACTATAGTGAAGGCACGCGGGGCGTAACTGTGATCGCAGATCTAAAACATGCATGTGTATAAACTAACGCAATAGTGATTCATATGCAGATCTAAAATCATATGATAAATCAAGTTGTTTAGTTTTGTACATTGTAAACAACACAAAGATCCAAAGGCACACAAGATAGTGATCGGAACATGCAATAAAATTTTGTGGATCTATAATTGTTGTTATGACGGAAAATTTTTCCAAGTTTCGTGTAGAAATTATTATCAGTTAGTGTAATTTTATTTAGTTTAATAATAGAAAAGATAGGAAGAATGCCGATTTACTAATGGCTACACAGAAAAAAGCAACAGCCAAACGTCGTACAGCGAAGACTACAAAGAAGGCAGCTCCGAAACGTAAGGCAGCAGCAAAGAAAAGACCTGCTACCAAACGTCGTACAACGAAGACTGCTACAAAGAAGGCAGCTCCGAAACGTAAGGCAGCAGCAAAGAAAAGACCAGCTACCAAACGTCGTACAACGAAGGCAGTGAGGAAATAGTCACCAAAAAACCAACGGCCGTCAGTTGACGGTTTGTTTTCCTTTTTCTAAATAAAATATATGGCAAAAACTAGCTAAACATTTGCCCGGGAGGTTGTGAGCCCCTTCCCTTTAGTGAATTTTTGTGCACTGTAAACCTCTTGTTGGGCGGAGTTATTGAGAGCTTTACTGCCGTGTTGATTGCATAATGTGGAGTACCATCAGGATTTGTGAAATTGATGGCTTTGCCCACCCTATCAAGATCAACTTTGACTTTGACCATAGTGCCATCTTCCAACTCAAAGGACACAAACTCGTTTTCAAGGCGCTTATAGTCCAACATCTCAAACTCTACATTTCCTCCGTTTTCATTCAACATATATCATCTCCAATCAGTAAAGATAGCTCATCAGTTTGATTTGCTCCTCTGTGGTAATTATATTCTTGTTTGTGAGAATATCCAAAAGATCCTTGAAAAGTGCTTTCTGCTCGGAGGACATTCCGCCCACTACACCTTTTTCTCCTGGTGGGCCTGGTGGTCCTCGTGGACCTTGTAGTCCAATTGGTCCCTGTTGTCCACGCGGTCCCTGTTCTCCTGAAGGACCTAATGGACCGGTGGAGCCACGTTCCCCCTGTGGACCTTGAATTCCCTGTGGACCTTGAGGGCCTTTCTCGCCTGTAGAACCTATTGGGCCTTTCTCGCCTTTCTCGCCTTGAGGGCCAGGTACACCAGTAAGTCCCTTTTCACCTACAGGGCCTTGTGGACCTTGGGGACCTTTCTCGCCGGGTTGTCCCTCAGATCCCCTAGTACCTTTCTCGCCAACCGGACCTTGTGGACCTTGTTGGCCTTGTGGACCCTTTTCGCCAGATGGGCCCTTCAACCCAGTAATACCTTTCTCGCCTGGTGGACCCTGTGGACCTTGTTGGCCTTTATCTCCAGGTTGCCCCTCATGTCCTTTGAGACCTTTCTCACCAACCGGACCTTGTGGACCTTGTGGACCCTTATCTCCAATCTGGCCATCATGTCCTTTGAGACCTTTCTCGCCAACCGGACCTTGTGGACCTTTCTCGCCGGGTGGACCCTGTGGGCCAGGTATTCCCTTGTCACCGGTGGGACCTGATTGTCCCGTGGGGCCCTTGCTGCCTATAGGACCAGGTGTTCCAGTCAGTCCCTTGTCACCAGAAGGCCCCTGAGGACCCTTGTCACCCTTGTCACCCGGTGGCCCACGCAAACCCACCGGGCCTTTATCTCCAACTGGACCAGTAAATCCCTTGTCACCCTTGTCACCAATGCTGCCTCTAGACCCAACAGGACCCTTGTCACCTTGTGGGCCTTGGGGACCTCGGTCACCGGGAGGGCCAGTAATTCCCTTATCACCCTTATCACCAGAGGGACCTTGTGGTCCCTTATCACCCCTATATCCAGATATGCCCTGAGGACCTTTGTCACCTTGTGGGCCGGGGACCCCCTTATCGCCTGGAGGTCCACGATCACCTAGTGGGCCTTTATCACCTTGGATGCCTTTGGAACCTTCAGGTCCTTGTGGACCCATAGGGCCTTGACTTCCCATAGAACCAAATGTACTAGAAGTAGATACAGTACTCGTACTACGCTTTGCAGTATGTGGTTTGGGTTTGGTAACTGGTTTTGGTTCAGGTTTTACGCCAAATGACACATCAAATATTGAATACAATGGGGAGAAAAGATCAGTTACAACAATCCAAGCGGTTTCCAGCCCAATAACAGATGATGGAAGGGGATTCTTGTCTGAGCCTAGTGTTTCAGAGAACGTACCATCTTTGACCCGCAAATGAAACGTATCCATCCACAGGGACTGGAGTTGTTTATTTTTGATGGCGGTATCAGAAGGTTTTGATTTAACAATGGCTATCTGTACCTCATAGACACCAGATTGTTTAAAAGGTGCCTGACCGTGAATAGATATGCTGGAAGACACAAACATAGGTGTAAATCACAGGTATTTTTGTATTTTCAAATTATGATTAAATGACTTACAAATCATACTAATTTGCCATGGTCTGCCACCATACTAAGATTCACATCAGACGTACCAATACGGGATAGTATTTAACTAGATAAATTGCCAACTTTAACTAGTGAGAAAACCATTTCAAAAAAATCCAAAAGAAACAGATGTTGAACCAAAGAAGGAAGAACGTAGTTTAGTCGACTCGGACTATAACCGTAAAAAATTGTTTAAAAAAGGAATTAACCTCATGGCAGATGAAAAGCTTGAGGAGGCAGTAGTAGTATTTGAACAAGCATTGAGGATTGATCCAGACAGTGTAGAGACCCTGATGAAATTAGGATATGCAAGATTCCATCTTGACGAACACAATGACGCGCTAAAGGTATACGACAGAATTCTAGATATAGATGTGACAAATCCAGAGGCATGGAACCTGAAGGGGCTTGTACACTATGAACAAAAAAACAATGCCAAGGCATTAAATGCAGTAGAAAAAGCGATAGAGTCAGATCCCACATACGGAATGGCATGGTACAATAAAGCATGCTATCTATCCCTACTAAACCAAGTTCCAGAATCACTAGAAGCACTCAAACGCTCAATTGAGATCGATGTAAAAAATGCAAGAAAGGCAATAAGAGACAAGGACTTTGTAAACGTAAGAATTGAAGAGGGCTTTAAAAGAATTATCGAAGTAGTGGTACTAGAATCCGTCAGACAAGGATACCACAGTATTGGCTCAATTGTGTGGACCACATTCTTAGACAGAGTAGATGCAGAAAACGCTCTAAACAAGCTGCTAGAAAAAGGTCTAATTGTTAAAAACGAAAAGCGTGATGGATTAAGCAGGATTCCCGTATACGACCTTACAGCAGATGTTGCAGAAAAGATAGGCAAGGAAAAGAAAGGCCTATTTGGAATAACAAGGAAAAAATTACCTGCCCCCGTCAAGAACCTAAAGGAGATAAGCCATGCAATTCAAGCTGTAAAAGAGACAATTAATGAGGAGGATATAGAAAAGACAATAAAACTATTTGATGAATTTATTGAACCCAAAAAATCTGGCGAGCAGATGATCGAACAATTCTTTGAGGAACACAGAGAGATAAGATTGTGGAAGATCCGACTCAAAGATAGAGGAATAGACTATTTAGTAGAAAATAAGGAGAAGATGTTGAGCCTGTTTGACGATATAGAGATAACCATTACAAAGAAGCTCAGAAGACAGATCTCTTGAATCACTCTGCAGAAAGATCCCAATAGCTTGCATCTGCCTGTCGTGCGGTGGGCTTGTTGAGACTCTTCCATTCCTTGAATGAACGCACATACAGCCTAACATCAGTTAGTCCGGCAGACTTTAGTGCATAGTAAGCTAGTCCAGACAACGTGCCTACACTCCCACAATAGGTGATCACTGGAGAATTATTTGTGATTCCTCGATTTGCAAAAAGTCGTTTCATATCATCAGATGTACGCAGTATGCGATTAGACGATGCAAGTGTCCTGTAGGGTATATTTATTGCGTCAGGAATATGCTGTTCAAGAAAGTTCAGTCGTTCCCTGTTATCTATCAAGATCACATCATTTTTCCCCGCCATAGAATCAAGATAGTCATGTGTTGCAATTATTTCCTGCCTCAAGCTTACTGCATGCGTTGTCTTTTGAACCTCTGGAATTGCAGAATCCATCTCCAAACCAAGTCTACTCCATCCACCAAACGTAGTCTCAAGTAGAGAGACTTGTGGATGACCAATATACTCTAGGGCCCATGCCACCCTAGAAGCCAACGCACCAAATGTGTCGTCATATACCACAACACGGGTCTGTTCGTCGATTCCAAGGGAACTTGCAAGTTGTGATACATGTGATGGGCTGTCGTCTGCAAGTAAGGTTGCTAGTGGTAAGTTAACGGCAGTTGGAATGTGATTTTGCTTATACTCATCTTCCTTACGGACATCTATTACACGTACGCTTTTGTCACGAATATCAGAGCGGAGTGCATCTACGTCAACTGTGATGTTACCGTGTGTATCAGGACTCAAGCGGCGCATTCGCCTTTTCCAGTTTTTGTATGATAGCTTGCGTTGGTACCATAGTCAGTGTAAAAGTCAGGCTCATCATCTTTGGAGGGTGGGACCGTTAGCGGTTCAAGGTTTTTCTTCAGGTCAGCAACAGAATTTATGGAGGAGTCCTCACTGTTGGTGACTATTCTATGAATCCAAGTCTTCAACGTATCATTAGATTTTTTGTGCTGCTTGAAAATTTCAACTAGTTTCAAGATTACCGGGATCACTCTCTTAGCAGGAACGCGCATGCACGTGACACCCAACATAGTATCACCATCAGAACGCCCTCCCAACGACATCAAGTAATTAGGATACATGTCTTTTCCCACGCGTGCACCTCCTCCAAAAAATCCAACCGTAGCAATGCCGTGTTGTCCACACGAGTTGGGACAACCACTGATCTTTATAGTGGAATCGTGTAGATCTGTATCCTCGTCAAGTTTCAGATCCAAGAATTTGCGCTGAATCTCCTTTGCAAGGCGATGTGAATTAGTAAGTGCAAGATTGCACGAAGTGGTACCAGAGCAACCAATTGGAGACGACATTGAAAGTGCGCCTGGTTTTGCCAAGCCAGATTCCAAGAGTCGTGAGTACAACTGTTGCAGATCGTCGTTGCGGACGTAACGTATAACTATATTTTGGTTAAAGCCTGTGCGTGCATGACCCTCGCACGAAAAGTCTCTGATGATTTGGGCAAGTGCATTAAGTTGGGTAGATGTAATGTCGCCTGCTTCAAGTGCGATAAAGGCCGCGCTGTAATCAGACTGTTTTTGTACGGTAGTATTTGTCTTTAGCCATCTAGCATATCCGGTCTGCACGACCTGTACTGAATCACTTGATATACGAATTGGGGGCCGAAGTTCAGATTGAGCAGGATCAATTTGAAGGCGTGTAACTACTGACTGTGTAGCCCGTACAATAGCACGCTCCTTGAGAACAAGGTTCTGGAATTTTTCCCAACCCATATCATGTACTAGATAACGCATTCTGTTACGAGCTAAATTTTTTCTGTCACCCATACGATCAAATATTCGCAATACTGCAATGGAGGTGAAAAGCAGATCCTCCTCAGTGGTAAAGTCTTCTAGTTGGTGGCCCACATATGACTTGTTACCTAAGCCGCCGCCGAGAAAAATTTTGAATCCTCTTTGAGTGACACCATCCACATCAACAATATGTGGAATTAAACCTACATCCACCATCCTTACCATACCGTGCTTTTCACAACATGTAAAATTGAACTTGAATTTTCTTGGAAGATTCTGCACCATTGGATTCCTTAGAAAGAATTCTGCTGTTGCAAGTGCATACGGTATAGAGTCAAATGCTTCATCATCACACACACCAGACAATGGACTACACATTACATTTCTGACGGTATTTCCACATGCCTCTCTAGATGTAAGTCCTACCTCAGCTAAACCACGAAATATCTCTGAGACATCCTCAAGCACCACCCAATGTAGTTGTATGTTTTCCCGGGTTGAAACATGTGCACTGCCAATCGAGAACTGTTCGCTGAGCTGGGCAATTTTTTCGAGTTGAGCTGGGTGGATCAGTCCTGCAGGGATCTTAATTCGAACCATCGCATAGTCGCTGGTCATTCTTGTGCCATATGCACCGTGCTGTAGTCGGAACCTTCTAAAGCTGTCTGCATCATACTTGCCTTGACGAAACAACTTGACCGTATGTGCAAAGTTGTCAGCCTCCTCTACCCTAGACCATACGTGTCCCAATTTAGTATAATTTGTAGGTGATGACTCGGTATCCACAACTGCCAATATATGAAAAATTCACCGCGTTTAGATATAAATTTTTCAAACGTAGAGTCAGCATATGGCCCAAAGAACGTGATGGACTTTATGTGTAAAAGTTTGACATTGTAATCAATTCTACAAATTATAACTAATTAGCCAAATAATAGCAAGATGTCTAAAATATAATCAACAAAAATTTTCTGCTATAAAATGAACGTACAGGTGTAAAAAAACAAACCGCATACAGTAAGAAAATTTTAGTAAAGATTAATAAGTAATATACCGTACTGTACTGTATGACGCAAACAAAGTTAACATACATACCTATTGAGGTAGCAAACAAGTTTGATGACTTTATCATAAAAAGAGATGAGCAGATTCTTGATGCTGTAAAAGCAAGAACAAAAAAATATAACACACTGTCGCTGATAAAGCTGCTATATCAGCTGAGAGGTAACTCCATGACATTCTCGGAGCTGTACACCAAATCAAATATCAGGATGAAGAGATCATTTCTGAATTATCTGCACTTGTGTATAGAGTACAACTTTATAGTAAAAGAGTCATCAGGAATTAACATGATATACTCTATTACTGACAGGGGAAGAACCATGCTAGATCTGTTTATACATAAAAGTAATTAGACCGAATAGAGCGACACAGATAATGCAAGGACAATTTCCCGAAGCAGAGGTATTTGAGACAAATGAATTCAAGCTGAAAAATCCGGTAATATTTGCAGGATTCGTAGGAGCTGGAATAGTGGGCCCACTTGCAATAAACCACATGATCGAGAAGCTGGGGATGAATGAGATAGGTGTGCTGCGATCAAAATACCTTCCACCTTCAACCGTATTCATCAGAGGCAGACTCAGACATCCATTCAGATTTTATGCAAACGAAGAAGGCACAGTCTGTGCAATAATCTGTGAAGTAACGCTGAGAATGGATGGACTATACACCATGATTGCTTCAATTTTGGATTGGGCTACAGAAAAGGGCTCAAGAGAGATTGTAATTCTTGATGGCGTGGCAAGCAGTGAGCACGACGATAAAGCATACTGTGCAGCAGAAGAGGATCTAATAAGAATGATGGAGGACAGAGACATAAGCATGATTCCACAAGGATTCATTACTGGCATTCCTGGGGGCATCTTAAACGAATGTTTAGTAAGAGAGATCAGAGGTCTGACACTGCTAGTAAAGGCGGACCAGGAAGCTCCGGATGCGGTGGCAGCAGCCACGCTGATAAAGGCGATAAACAGATTCTATGACATGGACATAGATATTGCAGGACTTCACGAAGAAAAAGACAGGATAAACACAGACTTTGGTGAACTGTCAAAAAAATACGTAGAACACAAAGAAGAGATATCTGGAATGTACATGTAGGAAAATATATGCTAACTTGTGATTTTGTAATCACAAAGCGGGCAAATTCTTTTATTCACAGTGAGCACCCAACAAGCTATGGCACTCACGTATAAAAAATCAGGAGTAGATATCATTGGCATCAAGCGGAGCCAGCTAGAAATTGGAAATATGATAAAATCCACTCATAAGCTACAACAAAAGGCAAGAGTTAGGCATGGATTTGGTCATTATGCAGGAATAGTAGAGATTTCCGGAGGCAACATGCTTGCCACGCATACTGACGGAGTAGGAACAAAAGTTGTAATT
This sequence comes from uncultured Nitrosopumilaceae archaeon, assembly GCA_964538885.1. Taxonomy (GTDB): domain Archaea; phylum Thermoproteota; class Nitrososphaeria; order Nitrososphaerales; family Nitrosopumilaceae; genus JAPOPJ01. Next base: position 14,137 of record CAZIHR010000125.1, on the reverse strand, counting down.
GCAAGCATGATGAGAAAATATGACACCATAGGAATAGATTGTGTTGCGATGAATGTAAATGATATAATTTGTGTTGGTGCCACGCCGATCTCGTTTGTGGACTATATAGCTGCAAACAAAAACTCTAGAACAATACTCAAAAAGATTACTGAGGGTTTAGTAAATGGAGCAAAGAGATCCGCAGTTCCCATAGTAGGTGGAGAAACTGCAATCATGCCAGATGTCATAGAAGGTAATGAATTTGCCTTTGACCTTGCAGGAATGGTCGTAGGACTGGCATCAAAAAACGAGATCATATTAGGTAATAAAATAAAGGCAGGTGATGTTATTGTGGGTGCAAAGAGTAGTGGACTACATTCTAACGGGTACTCACTTGCGCGAAAGATACTACTAGCAAAGTATTCAATCAGAGACAAAATAAGAGGAGTCGGAATACTGGGAAATATACTGCTAGAACCCACAGAGATCTACGTGCCATCAGTGTTGGAGATTACAAAAAAATGTAATGTCCACGGTCTTGCCCACATTACAGGCGGCTCGTTTACAAAGCTTCCCAGACTCAAAAATGTGGGTTATCACATAGATTCGCTGCCAAAGGTGCCACCCATCATGGGTCTGATCGAGGAACAAGGAACGAGTCATGTGGAGATGTACAAAACATTCAACATGGGAATTGGATTCTGCGTAATAGTGCCAAAGGCAGAGGTTGCAAAAGTTGAATCAATCTTCAAAAAGCACAAGATTACAAGTCAAGAGATTGGAAGAGTCATTACAGGAAAGGGTGTATTTATAAAATCAAAAAAGATAACATAGTAAAACCATACATCTAGTATTGTTGAACAAAAAAATATCCATATAAACAGGCTAAAACTCACCAAAAACAATGAAAAAGTGGATAATTACTGGAATGATAATAATAGTGGCAATTGGAATCACGTTTGCCAGTCCACTATTTTACAATACTGATGTGGATGAGGCATTACCTATTGCACTAGATAGGATGCAAGATGGTCTCACATTAGAAAGATTCCAAAATATGGATGAAGAATCCAGAGCAACACTGGTGGATTCGATGCCAATGAAAATCAAAGAGATGATCATGGACGAGTCAGCAAAGAGTCAAGTTGTGGTATCAGAAGACATGGACGATTCAATAAACGCGATCACGCTCAAGACAGGCAAGTTTGTTGGTCTTGCGGGTCATTCTGCCAAGGGAGATGCAAAGATTCTAGATGTTGCAGGGACGCAGTACCTGCGATTTGAGAACTTTGAGGTCACAAACGGTCCAGATTTGAGAGTGTATTTAACACAAGACGGAGATGTCAAGCAAGGCATACATATAGACAAGCTTAAAGGAAATAGAGGTTCCCAGAATTACCAGATAACTGAAATAGATACGGATACGTACAACACCGTGGTTGTATATTGCCAACCATTTGGGGCTTATTTCGGCAAGGCCATACTTGACTAGATTTACCAGACAAGATCGAGAAACATAGAATTTTCATGCAGAATTATTTGCATGCGATCTCTTATTTTCTTTTTTTTTATGTTGTTAAGCAGATCTGCGATATTATCTTATATGTGACGTATTATGTAAAAAAAAAGTAAATTGGCAGGCGAAGTACACTTTATCGAGACTATAATTGGTGTAGGAATTCTTCTTTTTGCGGCAAAGCTTATGGCAGAGCTGTTTCTGCGATTAAAGCTCCCCATTGTACTAGGAGAATTGCTGGCAGGTATGATTGTAGGCCCCTTTGCACTTGGTGCATTCATAGCTATAGATGGCAAGCAGCTCATACAGATCAATCAAGAGATGAAGGTACTAGGTGAGATCGGTGCCATTGTAATTTTGTTTATGGCAGGATTAGAGATGACCCCCAAGGAATTCCTGCGTGGTGGAAAGGCATCATTTACGGTGGGCACCATGGGGGTAGTAGTACCATTCTTTGCAGGATTGACAATATTCCAAATGTTTGGTTATGATGCGCTGCAGTCGATGCTAATTGCCACGGCACTTACTGCAACTAGTATTGCCATATCTATCCAAGTTCTGAGCGAGTTTGGTAAGATCAAGACGCCAGAAGCTCGTCTGATAATAGGTGCCGCGGTGGTAGATGACATTTTGGCCATTGCAGTATTGTCTGTTGTTACATCTATTGCAGGTGGAGAGGGAGGAGTAGAAGGCATAGATATCACCGAAGTGACGATCACAATTTTGCAGGTGTTGGGATTCTTTGCAGCAATGTTAATAGCGGCGGTAGTTATAATGCCGAAGATCGTTACTCCAAGACTATGGAAGGCAAAAGGCGGAGTAGAAGGAATCGTCACAGCATCATTCTTTGGTGCCGCAGCTCTTGCCGGCTCAATAGGATTGTCACCCATAGTAGGTGCATTTGCAGTAGGCATGGCGCTATCTACCACAAAGGTGTTTGAGAAAGTAGAGAGCTATATCGAAAAGGTTGGTCTAATCTTTGCGCCACTGTTCTTTGCCATAATTGGTGCAGCTGTAGACCTAAGGTCGGTAAACTTGGAGATATTAATTATAAGTGGAATCATAATTGTAGTAGCAATAGTGACAAAGCTTGGCGGATGTGGTCTACCTGCAATGCTATTTCTAAAGAACAGGGCACAGGGAATGCGTGTCGGAATAGGAATGATTTCCAGAGGGGAGGTCGGACTTATAGTTGCAGGTGTTGGTGTGACCACAGGTGTCCTGACAGCAGATGTATACTCTACAATTGTAATCATGGTTGCAGTAACAACCATAATCACGCCGATATGGTTAAAGATGGAATACAGAAAAGAACAGCTAAAAAGTAACAGTGAAACAAAAAACTAAATTCAAAAACAGTTTGCTGTACAAATATGAAAAATATTCATGCGGAAAAATTCTTACCATTTGATAAATCAAATAGAATCTTCCACAAAAATTTCTGGCAAAAATAATGATTTACACAAAAATTCAGATTTAACGAATTTATGTCCGATGATATATGATGATTCATGAGTCATCAAGATCCAGTGTTCACTGCAGCATGTAATGAGATAATGAAAAGTCTGCTATCTACAGGCACATACACAAAACAGATGGCAAAAAGAGAGATTAAAAGAATCTGTGCAAAGTATGCCCTCAGTAGAATTCCTAAAAATCATGAGATTCTTTCCATGGCACATGGTACAAACTATACCAAGCTGAAGGATGTTCTGATAAAAAAGCCTGTAAAGACGGCATCAGGTGTTGCGGTGATAGCACTAATGCCAAAGCCATACGCATGTCCCCATGGGAGATGCACCTACTGTCCCGGTGGAATAGAATTCAACTCACCGAACAGCTATACAGGAAACGAGCCTGTAACCACAAACGCAATAAAAAGTGATTATGACCCAAAGCAACAGATTGCCACAAAGATCGAAAAGCTGGTTACGTTCGGTCACGATCCCACAAAGATGGAGATTGTGATTGTAGGTGGCACGTTTCTTTTCATGCCAAAAAAATACCAAGAATGGTTCATAAAATCATGCTATGATGCGCTAAATGGTGTTCCATCTACAAATCTAGCAGATGCCAAGTTGCTCAACGAGCGTGCAGCCATCAGAAATGTTGGACTCACAATAGAGACAAAGCCAGATTTTTGCAAGAGTACACATGTAGACATGATGCTAAGCTACGGCGTCACCAGAGTAGAGATAGGGGTGCAGTCGTTGCAGGAAAAAGTCTACAAGATAGTCAACAGAGGTCACAATTATGATGATGTGGTGGAATCATTTCAGATTGCCAAGGATGCAGGATATAAGATTGTGGCACATATGATGCCTGGTCTTCCAACCATGACCCCAGAAAACGACATTGCAGATTTTGAGAAGCTCTTTAATGATTCTGATCTCAAACCAGACATGCTGAAGGTTTACCCGTCGCTGGTCGTAGAAAATACTCCCATGGCAAAAGACTACAAAAATGGAAGATATGCGCCATACTCTGATGATGATATGATCAGTGTACTTGCTGCAATAAAAAAAAATGTTCCCAGATGGATGCGCATTATGAGGATACAGAGGGAGATCTCGCCACATGAAATTATTGCAGGTCCCAGAGAAGGTAATCTTAGACAAATAGTACACAAAGAGCTAAAAAGACAAGGGCTCTCATGCAGATGCATCAGATGCAGAGAAGTTGGGCTAAATAATTTGACTGATACAATGGAGCCACAACTGCACAGAACAGATTACGAGTCATCTGGAGGTAACGAAGTTTTCCTGTCATTTGAAGATTCAAATGACTCGATCTATGGATATTTGCGGTTGAGAATACCAAGTTGTAATGCACATAGAGACGAAATTGATGGAAAAACATGCATTGTGAGGGAACTACATGTGCTTGGCAAGTCACTTGGCGTAGGTCGTAGAGAAGATGGCAAGATACAACACACCGGGCTTGGCAAAAGACTGATGCGAGAAGCAGAAAGAATAGGAAGAGAAGAATTTGACGCACGTAAGATACTAGTAATCAGCGCCGTCGGAACAAGAGAATACTATAAAAATATGGGGTATTTGTTATATGGGCCATACATGTCCAAAACACTAGATTAGATAAAAGATGCAGAGTCAGGAGATAATCGGCAAGGGCACATGGATTGACAAGCTAGCACATGAGTTGCTGCAGCGCGAAAAGGCGCTAGGAAGAGATCTAGAAATTATAAGAGTGGAGAGTGGACTTGGTGCATCAGGCATACCTCACATAGGTAGCCTCGGTGATGCAGTAAGAGCATACGGTGTAAAGTTGGCGCTGGAAAATTTTGGATACAAATCTAAGCTAATTGCATACTCGGATGATCTTGATGGATTAAGAAAGGTTCCAGATGGACTTCCTGATTCACTTAAAGAACACCTTGCAAAACCTGTCTCCCTAATTCCAGATCCATTCGGATGCCATGACTCTTACGGCATGCACATGAGTAGTATTCTACTTGACGGATTGGACAGCTTGGGCATAAAATATGAGTTCAGAAGAGCAATTGACACTTACAGAAACGGGCTGATTGGGAAACAGATTCACACCATACTACAAAATAGTGTGAAGATAGGTCAAAAGATCGCAGATATGGTAGGACAAGAAAAGTACCTAAAACGCCTGCCGTACTTTCCAGTATGCAAGCAATGCAACAAGCTATACACGACAGTAGCTACCAATTATTTAATAGATGAAAGAAAAATCACATACAAGTGTTGCGATGCAGAGATCGGGACAAAGAAGATAGCAGGGTGCTCTTACGAGGGAGAAGCAGACATAACAAGAGATTTGGGAAAGCTGGCATGGAAGGTTGAATTTGCCGCAAGATGGGCTGCCTTTGACATCAGATTTGAGGCATATGGAAAAGACATTATGGACTCGGTAAATGTCAATGACTGGGTAGCAGATAATATTCTAAATTTTCCACATCCACAACACATCAAATACGAGATGTTTCTAGATAAGGGTGGTAAAAAGATCTCAAAGTCACTTGGCAATGTGCTTACAGCCCAGAAATGGCTAGAATTTGGAACTCCAGAATCCATCTTACTGTTGCTTTACAAGAGAATCACGGGCGCTAGGGAGGTGGGGCTTGAAGACATACCAGACCTCATGGTAGAATATGATGAATTGGAGAACACATACTTTGGCAGGACCAAAATCGACAACACCGCCAAGCTGTCAAAACTACGTGGACTATACGAGTATGTTAATCTCTTGAATCCACCAGAACACCCAAGTGTTCACATAAACTACAGATTGTTAGTTGAACTGTGCAGAGTATTCAAGGAAGACAGGAAACAATTGATCACAAAAAAGCTGATAGAATATAGGACGATAAAGGATACAGAACCCAGAATCACTTACATGATTGACATGGCAGGTAAATTTGCTGATGAGTTTGATGACCAAGAGAGAACTCAGATAGTTTTGGACTCGACCATCATAAATGCACTGAAATTATTAGTTGCCATATTGGAGGCAGAAGAGGAACCCGAAGATATACAAGGTATGATTTACAAGATTGCAAAAGAAAACGGTATTCAACCTAGAGACTTTTTTAGGACACTATACCAAATTATGCTAGGTACTACGAGTGGACCAAAGATAGGCCCATTCATCAACGATGTTGGAAGACAGAGAGTGGCAAGAACCATCTACAAGTACATATGAAGATGGCTCACAGTGAACACAATAGAACCAGAAACAGTGGTGGTTTTGCGCTCATAATACTAGGCGCATTATTGTTATTTCTAGCACCAAACATAAATCCCACAAGTACAGAACTAGGAATTGTAGCACTGATAAGCGGGCTGGTAATAGGAGGAATCGGGTTTTATATCAAATTTATACGTACAAGGATAAAAAACAAATGAGTAGTTCAGCTTCAATGGTATGGTGAGATATGATGGGATTGTTTAGTAGAAAAGAATACAATTTGGAAGAAGATGTAGATGGTCAAAAGGCAGAAAAAGAGGTTAAAGAGATACAAGAAGTAATTACAGAAAGGCGTGCAGAACTTGAAGAAATTTCAGATAGATTAAAGACTGTCAAAGAAGAGTATGATGGAATAGTCACAAATCTGATGGCAGTTAAGAGAGAGGCAAAACAAAAGAGAGTAGAGCTTGACTCGATACTTGGCAAATATAATGATGCAAAAGCAAGATTGTTGGATGTCAATGGGGAGTTTACAAGAAGTAAAAAGTCAGTTATAGAGCTTGACGAGGCAGGGGTAAAACTAGCCAAAGTCAAAGATGAGCTAAGAAATGCGACAGCCGAATATAATAAAATTAAAGAAGCAACAGTAAGAGAACAGAAGATATTGCACGGACTCAAATCACAGCAGGCCAAATCCCAGGAAGAGGCAGACAAGGCCGATGCCAGAATATACAATGCAAAGCAAGAGATGACAAGAATGTCAATAGATGAAAATGAGATAAATTCCAGTGCACTGTCAGCCGCAGAAGCGGAGCTGCTTAGAGGAGATAAAACAGATCAAAATGGTATGCTTGAAGCAGCAAGCTCGATAGTGGCATCCCTAAAAGCAAGACTCAGCGCGGCAGAGAAAGAACTTGAGAACACCAAACAGCTATTGGCAGATGAAAAAAGTATGCACATAAAAACCAAAAAATGAAGAAGAGTAGATCACATATCCAGTAAACGGTTCCTCCATGTAGATTTTATCTCATCTTCTGACATACCCAAGTCATATAGTGGCGAGGTAACTTTAGAAACTGCAAGCACATCCACAACAACTATTCTTTTGATGTGGCTCTTGATGCCGATCTTATTATAGTGAGCCAGAACGCGGTCAAATGTTTTGCCGCTAGTAATCACTCTTGCCTTACCTCTAAAGCGGAATCCTCGACGTAGTAGTGGATCAACCACATTGATTGCAACATTTGGATTGGACAAGATATTTCCAACTGTTTTGGGGGAACGAATATCTGCAAAGACGAGGGTCTGTGGATCCCACATGATGATAGTTCCTTTGGGAGATAGATTTGGAATGCCACTTGGTGAAATAGTTGCAACATAACCTAGTCTCTGTCTTTCCAGAAATTTTCTGATGGATTGATCCATCGCAACCACGAGTTCGCTATCTCAGAACAAGTAAAATTTGTTTGCCAATTACCGCATGACTTCTGCCGCATACTGAGAGAAGAAGAAGAAGCCAATTCCCCCACCAATTATGGCAATCCATGCACCAATCTTTTGGAATTTGGTCATGTGGATGACTTGGCTGTTGGTATTATTGAATCTAATCGATCATTTTCTGGACGGATCGTGTTGCCTTCCTATGTGCTTTGCTAGGCCAATTACATCATTTCCAAAGTTCTTACCACAGTACTTACAGTGAAAATCAAATCGATCAGACACGGTTATTTTAGACAGATGAAATATTAAAAAATTTCACTGTTTAATATAGAGTTTCAAGTAAATAAAACAGGCAGATTCTTTGGCAAGAATGAATTTCAGTTATTATATAACATCCAGTATGAAAAGATCACCCATATACAATGCAACGTTCACACTCGCAGCTAGTCTGTTGTTTGGTTTTTTGTAGGCATTTTTTGTGCTGTCCTGCTTGACATTGAACGCATATCTCGCCAAGGTTATCAATACTCGAGTATTTCTTTGATTGATCAAATCCAAACCCACCATCTCTTGGACCTACCATATCAAATGCGTCCACATACACGTATTTGTACTTCGCGAAAAATGCATTGATTCCATTGTAATGAAGATGAGATAGTCATACAAGCATGGTTGCCACGATAAAATAATTCTTCATCGTGTGTGAGTATTGTATTAAGCAATTCAGGATTTTGTCCAAGCTGTTTGCACATCATAATAGATGTATGCAGATTCTGGTGATTACAGTTACACGACTTGTCAGTAAACAAATGACATACATGTCTACAGATAACGAGTTACTGCCAATCAAGATGATAAATTTCATTATGCATTCATGTATATGTAATTGGTTTTATGCAATTGTACTTTCCAAGACATATTATTACATCTGTATGTCTATTCATCTTCCAAGTCAGAGTCATCTGAATTAGGCTTGTCCCACATATGCATGATGCCACGAATCATAAAAGAACCAACGATAATTGCAACAAAGCCACCTACGATAAACATAAAAAATTTTGCAACATTCCTGATGTTGATCAACAATGAGACTTGTAGATACATGTAATTATAATTGTCTCAGAAACAAAAACAAAAAAACAATCATAACACAAAGATCGGTTAATTTTACAAGTCATCAAAACAGGAAAAAATGCAAATGAAAAATTGATTGCTGTATGAATAGCAATCTAGTACCCAAATCTTAGCACATGTATTGGTCGGTATCGAATCATGATCATACATCAACTCAGATACCCTTGTTAGTTTGGCCATATAATTGCACATTGTAAACACGGTAAAAAGTAACAAATTCTTGTAGATATTTCTTATCCGCGGCGTATATTCAACAGATTCTCTTGGTTTCAGACAGTGGTTTTGGATGTATCTATGCTAGATCTGCGCTCAATCTGGAGCAGTGAGATTCAAGCACTATATCTCATATTGTTTTGGAACAATTCAATTTTTGGTAGAACTATTAGATTTAACCAGAAATCACTTTGTTTACTTTTCACGATGCAATTCTAAAGTATCAATACATTACAAGATCACATGCGCAATTACGTTTTGACATGTCAAATCACACCTAAATCCTATATCATTCGTTGATTATGCATGAACTCTACAGTATACAGCTATTCAGTAGATGGTGCTGAGGCTTGTGATGCTAACATATTATCAATCTCATTTACTGCTAATTTGTCACGCCCGATCAGGTCGAATTTCTGTAAGATTGCCTCAAACTTTGCCTCTTCCAATATCTGTTCGTTGACAAACCAGTCTAAGAACGTACGAGTCGAATGATCTTTGTCTTTTTGGGCAATATCTGCCATTTTGTGGATGGCCTTTGTAACATCTTGTTCGTTTTTCAGCGCAGTTTTGATTACATCCTCAAGTGATTTGTAAGAGTTCTGCGGTGCCTTTACGGGAGGCATTGTAGCGTGCACTCCCACATTATTGAGATAGTGAGTTATCTTGAGCATGTGGGACCGTTCCTCATCAGACTGAGCGTAAAAGTAGCGTGATGCCCCATCATAGCCGGTAATCTCACACCATGAAGCCATTGCAAGATAGGTGTTTGAGGCGGTAGATTCGAGAGCCACTTGAGCTCCAAGTGCCTTTTTCATGTTGGTAGACAACTGCATTTGATCATTTCTTAATTTTTACTTACTAAAAACGATTTCTAAATAGTGTAATTACATGTACAAAAAATTACAAAGGATTCGAACTTTATTAGGATGCCGACGTGAGAAATGCTATGCAGTGACTGACAGTATCATGACTCATTTAGTGAGGGTATATTGATTGGTATATTTTCAGTTAACGTATCTCTTTGCCACAATGCGGGCAGTTGTTACCCATGTTTCTCTTCTTTCTCAGCTCTTCTACAAATGCAGATGCAATGATACCAGTAGGTATAGCATATACTGCTATACCAATGATTGCAATGGTGGCACCTATCACTTTACCTAGAACAGTAACTGGAAATGTATCTCCATATCCAATAGTGGTCAGAGTTATTATTCCCCACCACATTGCAGATGGTATACTAGAGAATACATCTGGTTGCGCATCATGCTCAGCATTATACATCAGATACGATGCAAAAATTAGCACCAAAAATAGAATAAAGAACGCTACAGTGAGATCACCTATCTTTGCTTTCAACACATCGCCAAGCAACTGCATTGATTCAGAATATCTTGCAAGTTTAAACAGTCTGAACAATCTAAGCATCCTAATCACTCTTACGAATCTAGTGTCCACCGTGGGCACCACAAACGAGATAAAGAACGGCAATATTGCAATCAGATCCACAAGCATCAGAGGCGTCATAGCAAGTCTCAGTCTAGCATATCTAGAAGTCTTATACTTTGGATTCATTTTACATACTATGATTCTCACAGCATACTCTGTAGTAAATACAATTACAGAAAACACCTCAAAGGGAGTAAACAAATAGCCATAATGGTCTAGTACCGACTCTTCTGTCTCAATTATTACGAAAACAACATTTGTGACAATAAGTACGGTTATAAAATACTGTAAAAATCTTGCTGAACGATCACTAGCATTCCCTTCAAGGATGTCATAGGCTCTCTTTGTTTTGTTGCCCATCATGATTCTGCTATTACAACCATCCTCTTCGCTTAAACCACGCAATCATCACAATGATGACCGTAATCATGGCCCCGAGCATTGCAAAGTAGCTTCCCTCCCACGAGAGCTCTGGAATGTACTCAAAGTTGGTCCCATAGACACCTGCAATGAACGTGATTGGTATGAATATGCTAGCTATAACTGTAAGGGTCTTCATGACCTCATTCATCTTGTTGCTGAGACTTGAGAGATACGTGTCAAGCATTCCCCCCACCATATCTCGTAGTGATTCAATGGTATCCATAACTTGGATCGTGTGGTTGTATACGTCCCTCAAATACATCTTGGTATCTTTGGAGACAAGTACAGATACGGTCTTCTCAAAAGAATTAATTTCCTCCCGCAGAGGCCAGATTACCTTTCTGAGTGTGATCATCTGCCTCTTCAAGACATGTATAGTCTGAAGCGTCCGTGGGCCAGGTTTCGTCATTAGCTCCTCCTCCAATTTTTCTGTCCTATCTCCTATATGCTCAAGTATGGCAAAGAAATTATCAATTAATGCATCCACCAACAAATAAGAAAGATAGTCACTCTTCTGCCTCCGTGTATCGTCCTCTCCAGTACGTAGTCGCTTTCTGATGTTTTCAAACACATCCTCCTGAATCTCCTGAAAGGACAGAACGTAATTTTTTCCTAAAATGATGCTTATCTGTTCTATATACAAATTACCTGTGGCTGGCTCAAAATGAGGTATCTTCAAAATAAGAAATATGTAATTCGCGGCTACATCAATCTTGGGTCTAAGAGTTGTATTCATTATGTCCGCCTGAGCCAGTTTGTGGAGTCCAAAATGGTTACCAAATTTTTGGATGACATTAGCATCATGTATGCCTACAATATTGATCCAGTATGACTTTGAGTCATCCAGTCCTGCAATACAATCTTCGGTATTTTCAGGATGTCGCTCTACACATTCGCCTACATCATACTCAAACACATCAAAAGATACATGATCTACCTTTTTTTCTCCTATGTGAACCAATGCTCCAGGCTCAAGCCCCAGAGTATCGGCAGTGGTCTTGACATCAGATTTTTTTGTGATGCGTCTTATACCAAAGAGTCCCATCTCATCTGTGAACCGTTTTACTTTTGCCGTCTTGCTTGCTACACCAACAATGATAAAGCCAGCAATTATAGAAAATATCACACTAACAGAAAGTGGGACCAAGTCTCCACCGACAGCAGCTTGGTATATCACTAGTAGATCAGTGGCAGAATTGACATCATATATCACTCCCAAAAAAAAGTCAAGAAGGAAAAAGAGAAACGAGATTATTCCTCCTATAACTATTGTAGTTGCGGCAGTGATTCTTGGTGGAATCTCAATATCTTTTTCTCCCTTGTATGGGGAGATGAATCTCTTGTAACGTATTATGAGTAGCGAGATTACCGTGATAATTACAGTTGAAGCGATCCACCAGCCCACCAGCCATGGGCCATGCTGAGAATTGATCTGTGTCACACCAGTGATCAAATCTTGTATATTTCCAGTAAGCGGTAGAGAAAGTAACGACGTTGCGATGCCGATGACAATCTGATATAGAAATGCAAATGTAAAACCATATACCAATCTGTTGGCAACAATTCCCACCTTATCCCTCAAGTATCATCATCCCACAACTCTACACAGTAAACAATTATACAATATATGAACTTGCACAGACAAAATACATGTATGAAATCGCCACGATAAAACGTAGATGAAACATTACAATATATCTATGAATCCAGTTACTGTTTTTATGTAAACATGACAGTTCTTTCATATGGTAGTAAGATGTGAGTGGGCAATAGCAGAGCCCATGATCTCCTACCACGACCACGAATGGGGAGTTCCAGAACACAATGACATAAAGCTGTTAGAATTTCTGATTCTGGAGGGGGCACAAGCTGGCTTATCTTGGATGACCATATTGAAGAAGAGAGAAGGTTACAGGAGAGCATTTTCTGGCTTTGATGCCAAAAAGATAGCAAAGTATGATCACACTCACATACAAAAGCTTCTAAATGATGAATCCATAATACGTAACAAAACAAAGATACAGTCAGCAATTAACAACGCACGGCAATTTTTAACTGTCCAAAATGAGTTTGGTACCTTTGACAGATATATCTGGAGCTTTATGGAGCATACGCCGCTAAAAAACCGATATGAAGAATCATCAGAAATTCCATCACATATACCACCTTCTCAAAAGATGAGTGCAGATCTCAAAAGAAGAGGATTTACGTTTGTGGGGCCCATCATATGTTATGCTTTCATGCAAGCTACAGGTATGGTAAACGATCATATTGCAAGCTGTTTTAGATACGGCAGGTGATACGGCACAATGTTAAATTACACTTCCTGCCAAGGTCGGAATATTCAATCTAATTTTGTTACAATGCTGTCAGGCGGATTAATCATGAATTACGTCCAAACTTGCCGCTAGTCAAAATGCTTTACTATCTGCCATGCAATAATTTCAAAATGACAAATGACCGTCTCTGGATGTTTGGAAAGTTTTTCGCCGAGTAAAAATGTCAAGCATATACAAGCCCATGCTCTTGCACATCTTTCTAGACATTGATGATCCCAAAAAGCGTAACCAAATCTAGTGCGAGAATAGATCTAAACGACATATGAAGACAATAGATATACGGATGATCATATATTTTACATGTAAACTTTGGAAGGTCGACTTTTTCGAATTTGTCAAGGCATATCTTGACGGTAAAATAGATGGTATTCAGATGCCCGTAATAATCACTGCTGCTGCATAATAGAGTTTATGCGTAATCGACTAAAAAAATTTGCGCAATCAAAGACATGGATAGCACAGGTGCAAAGTCTAATGTACAATTACACCATATTGTGTGATTCAAAGCTGTCAAAATAAAAAATTGTGTGCAGTCTTGCGCATTGTAATAATTTTCAGATGTATTGCTCTTAACTCATTATTTTCCTTTTCCAGCGATTATATAGTTTCAATAATAAAGATTTTACATACGTCGAGAGATAGTCAGATAAGTATTTAGATCGCACTTTTCATGCCGACGTCATGAGCGAATACAAAGACTTGCTCTATAGCGACGCTTGTAAATTCATGTACATTAATTCCTGTACACATGGCTGAACATGTCATCAAGATTATAACATGTCATAAACAGCACAAGCTGCATCTAGTTTTGTAATGTCATCGTCAATCATACTATAACTGCAACATATGTCATATATCGCGCGGCATGCTTCGCATGCCATACAAATAGGAAAAGTCAAAAATTTGTTCACGTCTGTATAAGCAATGCTAAATGTCGAGCTTTTGAAACAGGCGCGCAGTTCTGAAAAGT
>CAZIHR010000124.1:0-6603 GCA_964538885.1 uncultured Nitrosopumilaceae archaeon | reverse complement strand
TTTTGTTTTTGACGCACTATCCATTGCGCTTTTTTTGAATCTAATTTCATTGCATTTGGTTTATCCAGATTTACGTATTTGTGCAAGTGTTTCTTCCATATCCACACACCTGTATTTCCACTTGACATGCTGACTTGTCTGCCAAGCCCCTTTACCCACTTTACACATTCGGACATGGGGCGAACTACTTTTCGTACTACATAGTTCGTACCCAACATCACATGAGCCTTTTGGTTTTAACACGTGTGATGATATCATCTTGCCAAGTAAGTGTTAACCTTGTGCCTAGATTTTTACTATTCACGTAAATTTGTCCCATCTGATCCAATTACCATAAGCTGACATACGCGGTATTGAATGAACCGTCAAAACCCTACAAGATACTCTACAAGGAAGCAAAAACCTAGATCATAAAGCTCAGGTAAATCATTGAGATTTAAGAGTCCCTGATGCGGGAGCAAGAGTCTCGTATACGTGACTTAACTCTCAGACCTTACTGTTTTTTTTCATATGCTGAATACAAATCCCTCAATTTAATAATTGGCATGCCCTTAAAAAGTAGTGGCACAGACAGAGGCGCGAAAGATCCTCAAAGATTCACCTGTGATGTGGCGTAGAATAAACTCTATTGGAATAATTTTGGACTGTAATTCTACATATGCTGCCGGCCTTGACTATACAAAGTCTGAAATTCTTGGCAAATCCATCTTTGAGCATGTTCCAAAAGAATCATGGGATATCATGAATGACTCTTTGAGGATGTGGTTTGAGACAGGACAAGTACATGATCGCGAAATTCCATTTCAAAGAAGGGATGGGACCGTATTTCCTGGATTATTGCATGCAACTAGTCTATATGATGAATGTGGCAACCTAATGGGAAGCAATACAGTGATTTTTGATCTGACACAAATTACTGACGAAAAGATTACAGTGTTGGAGACATATTTTAGAGATTCTCTGGCAAAACTTGACAAGATCAAAAAGGAAGATCATTTCATGGATACACACTCTAAATCTGAACTTGACGGACTAGAAAAGATGTTTAGTATGCTTCTTGATACGGACTTGGGTGCCTTTACACGTTTCTAGTTGATGGTTTCACGCATCTTCTCAAAGGCTTCTTGTACTTCAGATACGGCCGCACCATCTTCCAATGTGCTAATGTCGCCTATATTGTCACCACTTGCAATTGCCTTGAGCAGCCGCCTCATGATTTTTCCACTACGTGTCTTTGGTAGTGCCGGCACAAAATAGATCTGTCGTGGTGTTGCAATTGCTCCTATCTCATCTCTGATTTTTTGGT
This sequence comes from uncultured Nitrosopumilaceae archaeon, assembly GCA_964538885.1. Classification (GTDB taxonomy): domain Archaea; phylum Thermoproteota; class Nitrososphaeria; order Nitrososphaerales; family Nitrosopumilaceae; genus JAPOPJ01. The sequence continues at coordinate 5,297 of CAZIHR010000124.1, read as the reverse complement.
AGAGTTGTTGTTCGAGTGTATCAGTTTTTGTAATATCATTCTTTAACACCACAAATGCAATTATTGCTTGTCCTTTTATCTCATCAGATATACTGGATACGGCAGACTCGGCCACACTATTATGTGAGACGATACATCCCTCAAGTTCGGCAGTGCCTATTCGATGTCCTGCTACTTTTAGTACATCATCTGCTCTCCCAAGCAGCCAAAAGTAACCATCCTCGTCCATTGTTGCATAGTCTCCTGTATGGTATACGTTAGGGAATTTGGACCAGTATGTTGACTTGAATTTTTCATCATCTTTCCAGAGTCCAAGGAGCATTCCTGGCCATGGGTTCTTGACTATTAGATGGCCTTTTGTGTTTGCCTTTACGTCATTACCATTTTCATCTACAACACCGATGTCTATGCCAGGAATTGCACAAGTACCAGATCCAGGTTTAAGTGGAATGGTTTCAAGTCCGGGTAAGGGTGAGATGAGCATGCCACCCGTCTCAGTCTGCCACCATGTATCTACAATAGGACACTTGTTCTTTCCTATTATATTGTAGTACCACTTCCAGACTTGAGGATTTATTGGCTCGCCTACGGTGCCTAGCAATCTAATTGATGATAAATCAAACGAATTTGGAATTTCATCACCAAACTTCATATGCATTCGTAGTGCTGTGGGTGTAGTGTAAAATATCGTTACATTATATTTTGTTATTATTCTCCAGATTCTAGATACATCAGGATAGTCTGGCGTCCCTTCATACATTACTTGTGTGGCACCGTGCAATAATGGAGCATATACCACATAGCTGTGCCCTGTTATCCATCCTATATCTGCAGTACAAAAGAATACATCCTCATCTTTGATATCAAATGCCCATTTGTATGTGGCATAAATATGGGTGAGGTATCCGCCGGTACCATGCAGAACGCCCTTGGGTTTTCCTGTTGTGCCAGATGTATATAGAATGAATAGTGGGTGAGTACTTGGTAGCTCTACTGCTTTGCATGTATCTGATGCTGAGCTTATTGTTTCGTGCCATGATACATCTTTGGAATTCCACTGGATCTGGTTTTGTGCATATTTTAATACCAAAATATGTTTGACAAAATCTAACTTCTCTACTGCTTCATCAACTGCCTGTTTTAGTGGGACTATTTTGCCGCGGCGAAAGCCACCATCGGCCGTAATTACCATCTTTGATTTAGAGTCTTTGACTCTGTCACGAATTGCTGTGGCACTAAACCCAGAAAATATCACTGTGTGTGTCGCACCAATTCTTGCACATGCAAGCATTGCTATGGGTAGCTCTGGTACCATGGGCAAGTAAATTGTAACTCGATCTCCTTCTTGTATGCCTAGTGAGATGAGGACATTTGCAAGCTTTTGTACCTGTTTCCACATTTCACCATAACTTATAATTCGTGATTTACCATCTTCACTTTCCCACAAGATGGCCGGTTTCTGTTTCTTATCTTGGTGGATATCTAGTGCATTGTATGAAGCATTGATGGTGCCCCCAACAAACCATCTTGCAAATGGGGGATTCCAGTCAAGTGTCTTGTTCCATGGTGAGAACCAGTAAAGATTTTTTGCTTGTGTTGCCCAAAAATTCAGATAGTTGTTTTTTGCCTGCATGCGTGTCTGCGAATCGTTGTTTCCAAGACCTATCTTAAATGTGTCAGGCATTGCAACAGATCCTGTGTGATAATATTGTGTTGGGTTGATTCATGTTGTTGTGTTTGGCAGATGCAAACTGCCACAAATGAACAATCAACAAGAGCAAAGCTGTTTGAATGATAATTGTATGTCTACGTTTGACATTGGATTCATTTATTGTGATGGTTTTCATTTATTTGTAGTGTGATTAGAGTAGTATATTATATGAAAATTATGCTTTAACTAAAAGTACAATTTATGTGATAATTCAAAATTTTTCACCCGTTTTAGTCTCAGTGCATCAGATGTTGTATTTGGTTTGGAATCGCGTACCAAAATTTGTTCCAAGTTTGCTGGATATGGATTGTGTCAGTATGATGGTGTGAGTAAATTGATTAATGTGTGATGGTGATGTATTATTTTTTGATCAGGCCCACTACAAGCAGTACTATTCCTGCTACAATCCAACCAATGGAATAGCCTGAAATATCTTCGGAAAAATTAATCATTCCAGATGCTCCAAGCGTTAAGATATAGCCAATTATGCCACCAACAATGAATCCTATACCTGCCCAGAATAACCAATTTTTCATGTAAATGGTATGGCCGATATGGTATTTGTAGTAATTTGTTTTTTAAAAATCTCTTATTAAAAACAAATCCGTTTTTAAATTTTAAATATTTCTCATTCTCAAAATATAGATTAACTCTTAATAATTTTCAATGTCTTTAAATTAATAGAATTTTCCAAACCTAACTATGAACAATTATGCGATACTAACACTTTTGTTTACTATACCCCTGTTTGTCTTTTCTTCACAGGGTGCATTTGGTGCATCTCAGGAAAAACTAGAGCTTGCTGCCGGTCTTGAGGAGACCCTTGGACACTTTATAGCACTTGAGATGAATCTAGATGATGGCAATGCAGAGCTTGCCATAATACATGCAACACATCCAGTTGCAGAACTGTACGATTTAATGAAGCCAGTCCTAGTTGCACATGATCCCAATCTAGATATGCAGATGCGCACCACACTTGTTGAATTAAAAGATAGAGCAAGTACAGATGTAAGTAGGGCACAGGCCCAGCAAGCAATAGTTGATGCAAGAGAGTTAGTTGAGATGATCCGTATGAGTATAGTTGGTGAAGATACCAGCAATGATACTAGCTTCCAATTAAAATTGATGAAAGGCTTACTAGAGACATCGATTGCAGAGTATGGTGAGGCAGTAGAAGACGGCCAAATTATAGAAATGGCAGAGTTCCAAGATGGCTCTGCATTTGTGATGCGATCACAGCAGATCTTTGAAAATATCAGAGACGATATAGATTCACATGAAGCTGACTCTATTGATTCGTTCTATATGGATCTTGAGCGTGCATATGATTCTCGTGTAGATATTTCCGTAGTTGAAACAAATGCTGGCGGTGTTATTCAAGATATTGACAGAATTTTAGGTATGGAGTCTGAAGAGGCCGACCTGCTTAACTATGTTGAAAATATCAGGATGCTTCTTTTGGATGCTAAACAGACATATGCTGATGGTGATAAAGACTTGGCACTAAGTATGGTGACAAAAGCATATCTCAATAACTATGAATTCCTTGAGGGACCTTTAATTGAACTCGATGAGAGAGATCGGATGATTGAAGTCGAGATCATGTTGAGAGAAGATCTTAGAAATATGTTAAAGAATGATGCACCTCCTTCAGAAGTGAATGCACAGATTGATGCAATTCTAGAAAAGATGGATACTATAGCAATGATAGTTCCAGAGTTTGGGACTATAGCAATAATGATTTTAGTGGTTTCTATTCTGAGTATAGTTGCAATCACCTCAAAATCTAGACTACGCTTGACGGCGTAATTCTATATATTTTGAGTGACAAGTTTGACTGACTTTAGATTATAATGTTCTAAATTAGTCTATGATTGCTTTGCTTTATTATGGTGGGACTCTAACTTGTATTGCCAGGTTAGCCAAGTGGTAAGGCGGCCGTCTCGAAAACGGCTACGTGCAAGCGTGCAGGGGTTCGAATCCCTTACCTGGCGTTATAATTAGTTGGGATTCTCAATTGGCCATATCTCATTAGAGATATCGCAAATGCTCTAAATATTGAATGGTGAGATCAGGCATGACATATAATTGTGGATCATCTCTATGGTGCAATGACAGTATCAATTGAGAGGGTACAACTTGGTATTCATCGACAAATTAGAGATAATGATAGTGAGAGCTCCACATTGACATATGACTTTCTCGCCAAGAAAATAGATAGGTTTGAGCATCTAGATATTGGCATGTTAACCCAGAATTGCAATACCTGTCAGAAACACTACGATCACAGTAAAGAATCTAATTCACGAGATATGTGACATGTCAGCATACTGTGGAAATAGGGTTTCTTGTATTGCTTCATTTCAGGTGTCATCCTATGAAACAAAGGTTGAGGTGATGAGCACGTGGAAATAGGGTTTCTTGTATTGCTTCATTTCAGAGATTGCTCTGCCGAGGTCTTCTAGTGAGATCAACTGATCCATCTTCTGTTTTGTATCCATGTATTATTTCTGACACACGTACAATCATGCTTATCTCCCAACTGCGATCTGATTTGTGTTGTATATTGACATACATTTCATAAATAATCCTAGAGATATTCATGTGTGAGATAGTGGCGTGCTGCAAGATATGTAGTATAATCAGATCCGTAAAGACCATGCTGTGTGTGAATAATCTGTTCACTGGGTATAGTCACCTAGAAGAATCAAAGTTTGGACTGTAAAAAGCAGTTACTATACGTATGGGGAATTTTATCCACAATTGCCCAAGACCTGTTCAGTTATGAATTACATAGCTTTTTTGAACCAAATTGACCAAAATTCAAGACACAAGTTATTTTAGTCAACTCTGGGGATTGTCAAGTGCGTCACATTGCAAAGGCAAAGCTGTTTGCTCGTTTGATGTCTTGAACATATCTCCCAAAGAGACTGAAGCAAACAAGAACATCAAACCGGCTTGCTTTTGCCATATTTTTGTTTTTTAATTTAGTTTTGTTCAAGTTTAATACGCCCGTGTGAAAATAGTGAGGATCGTATGCTTGAAAAAAATATCACATTTTTGGCAAACAAGGTCTTTGTGCATCATTGGCCGCAAGATGCACCAAAGTGGAGTCAAAGTACAGAAAAACTTGCTGAACAACTCAATGATTCTAGCTGTAAAAAGCTCGTCATCCTATTTGGTGATTCTGTGCAGATAGGTACATGCAAATTTATGAATATACGACAAATTGGAATAACTATACCTATGTTCAAAAGAGAAGTAAGGATGATCTTTGAGGGACAAGCTGAAGGATTTGATGCTCACGTACATGTAACTGCAAGCGGCAATGATTATTTGAACATTTTAAATTCAATGATAATTTGGAGAGACAAAATAGAAGGTCACACTATGACATTCACTTAGGTGTTGTAATTTTATCTTGGTATTGAAGTTTTTTTATTGTATCTGGTCAGGTCTTCTAGGGCAATTTTTGACAAAATGCCCTACACATACTGTAGTAACTGCTTCCTACAGTCCAAACCTTGATTCTTCCAGGTGGTAATGCAGGTGAACAGATAGCCCATCCACAGCATGGTCTTTG
>CAZIHR010000123.1:0-10682 GCA_964538885.1 uncultured Nitrosopumilaceae archaeon | reverse complement strand
GACTGCTGTGATTAGAAAAAAGCTTAATTCGCTGGACCTGAACGAAACAATTTTGACATATATAAAAAAGAAAACACAGATCAAACAAGAGTTCAAACATTTGGAATCAAGCAAAAAGAACATCGAACAACAGATACTGATTTGAGTGCTACATGTCTGTGCGTTGAAATGGCATGATTTCTCTTGCCCAACCAACTGTATTTCGGCGTTGTCCGAAATTGAGCGTACGTGATACCCTCCCCTAAACCAACCTTGAGATTTCCATGTCTATTTACTTGCACTAGAATAGCCATGTCTGCGTACCCGTAAATCTGACTATCCGTTTTAGCATTCCTGCGATTTTTGCATTCCGATTAAAATATTAAGCTACAAGGACAGCTCTCTGTCAATGAGGCAACTGCCGTATCTGGAGCATCTAAAAGTGCAGAACTTTAAGAGCTTCAAAGAGATAGACATCGATCTGAACCGGTTCAATACTGTAATCGGCGCAAACGCGTCTGGCAAATCCAACTTTGTCCAGATATTTAATTTCCTAAAAGATATGAGGGAATATGGACTGGACAGTGCTATTTCCATGCAGGGTGGAAACGAATACCTCCGCAACTTTGAACTAGGCATGGAGCATAATCTGAAGATAAACCTCAAGCTTACTCTGCCCAAAGGTGGCAACATCAAGTTACCGTTTAGGACGCGCAAGCAACGCTCTTGGTATACGGGGGCCACATGGGAACTTGAACTAGACCTAGGAAAAAGATCCGGCTTTAAGATAATTCGAGACATGTGGACAGTCGCCGTGGTCATACACAAGTACGACGATTCTAATGAGAGCCCTCATGAATCGACTGGCCATTTAGAAATCACCACAAAGGGCAACAAGATACATTATACCGAACACCTATCTGATGGGAACTCGCTGAATCTAAACAAATATCCATACCGGCACGATATCAACAGCAAAAAACTGATTCTAGAGCATCCATCCAGCTTTGACTATATGTTTCCCGCAATCACTGAATTTTTTGATTATATAGCAATCTATGACTTTGATCCCAAGCTTGCAAAAAAGGCCGCCCCATTTACCGGCAAGATGGAATTGGATGCAGACGGCTCCAATCTTGCAAGTATAGTCAGAGATGTAATATCTGATAGTAGCGACCGGCTCAAGTTCTCCAATCTGGTGGCAGATTTACTCCCATTCGTAAAGTCAGTTTGCACGAAAAATATTGCAGACAAGTCTGTCATGTTTACCATGACGGAAAATTTTTTCAAAAAGCATTCCCTGCCATCCCCACTACTCTCAGATGGTACAATCAACATCACCGCACTAATTATAGCATTATACTTTCAGCACAACTCTATGACTATAATAGAGGAGCCAGAACGGAATCTACACCCGTCCCTGATCTCCAGAGTAATAGATATGATGAATGATGCCTCTTCTCAAAGTCAGGTGATGATCACTACACACAATCCTGAAATAGTGCGGTATGCAGAACTGGAAAACCTGCTTACAGTGAGAAGAAACTCGGAAGGACATTCTGAAATGATGAGGCAGGCGAATCAGGATGATGTCAAGACCTTTCTAAAAAATGACATGGATGTGGAGGATCTCTACGTGCAGAATATCTTGGGGGCCTGATTGTCCCGATCCCTGTATGTCTTGCTGGAAGGATCGGATGATGACAGATTCTTTAATTACGTGTTCAAGCCAGAATTGTCAAAAATATACAATAAAATAGTAAAGTACCAGTATGCACAAAGATCCAAAAAGAACGTAGACCGGCTGATGCACACCCTGAAGCATTCTGGATACGAATATGTGGTATTCTCAGATTTTGATAGAGCACAATGTGTTACTGCCAGCAAGGAGGCACTACAGAAAAGAATACCCGTTAAAGATGCAGCAAGGATTGCGGTGGCAAAGATGGAGGTTGAGAGCTGGTATCTTGCGGGACTGGATCATTCTAGCACGCGCAAGCTGCATATCCCCTTTTATGCCAACACCGAAGATATCTCAAAAGAGCAGTTTGAGACGAACAGACCAAAAGACTCCTTGCGAATACCCTTTATGATTGAGGTACTGAAGCTATTCGATATAGATACGGCAAAGAAGCAGAATCACTCCTTCAGATACGTTTGGAGTATGCTGGCATCTGGCGCCAATAACTGAATGTACTGTACCAAAAAACATGGTGAGCCACACCATCATTTTATAACTATGGGAATCTGGGCACTGCCCCACGGCTCTGATATCCTAAAGGTGTACTGTTTTGCAAAATCGTACTCAAACTGCGTTCCGCCATATCCTATATTGGGACCAAACAACATGTTGAACTCTCTTGCATCTCCAGGTTTTAGAACTATCTGTCCGTTGGTAAAGTCGGTTCCAGAATATTTGTAGGATTTGGTGCCATCCCATAAATCATATGAGCAGATTGAAGGTCCTGTACAAGATAGTGTGACATTCTCACTAGACTCAGAGTTTTCTGCCAATATGCGTATGGTGAGTATGGGCTGCTCACCCTCCATAAAGAATTCGTTTCCCTCAGCTCCTATTCCTGGATAGTAAAATGTTATTGGGCCTACCTGATAAATCTGCGAATTGTGTTTATACTGATATATCTTGATTTTTTCTTCTATCATATTTTCACAGTCAAATCTCTCGTAAATCTTTGTAAACTTTTGACATTTTTTTAGTTCTGCCTGCATATCTGATATGGTATCATCTGCATCTATAGTTATTACGCCTATCTTTATCAGATGATTAATGGCTGCAGTGAATTCATCATCACTTATTTTATCGCCTGCCCACCATCCTGCAGTTATCTTTACCCATTCAGGTATTGTATCTTGATTCTCTGAAGATGTGGTTGCCGGTACTAGAATGATTCCCTCTCTTATCAAATATTGTATTCCTGATATGAAATCTGCATCTGTTATAGCTTCATCGGCCCACCATCCTGCAGTAATCTTTACCCATTCAGGGATCTCTTGAGCTTGTACTTGTGAGAGTGGCAGCATGATGAGCAGAGCCAGAACTGTAACGTATCTCATCATATCATATTAGTATGATGTGTGGTATTTCAATATAATTATACTAAAAATTTGGTGCCAGCTCTATATGATGCGAATCTGCTTTGGGAATTGGTGCCAGCTCTCTTGGGCTTTACCATTTATTACATTTATGGATATATCTGTGGGGGCCTGCATGATCTCTAGGATCTCTTTTTCATAAAGTCGATTGGCCGTACCGGGACGGGATCTATTTTGTGTAGTATGGCACCATATATGGTGGCAAAGTCCAGCTGGTATGTCAGGTTTACTATTTTAGCTAGTATGCCGCCACTGCCTGAGCTGACCTCTTTGTAGTCTATTTTATTACATCTGAAGAACTCTTTGAGTATCTTCCATCTTTTTTTAGTCATGATGTGGTCGTCTTGCCCGCTGAGTATGATGGGGGCTATCTGTGATCTTTTTTCCCATGCCACTATACCGTTGTGACTTGCCTCTATGATATCTTCGATCATTGCGTGGCCCTTCATGTTTTCTTGGACGGAATTTTTGAATCTGATAGCTGCTGCACGAAGTCCCCATGGATAGTAAACCAGTGGAATGTTCTTCATCCATTTTGCTAGCTCCAGTGATGGATTTGTTGGGTTTAGATTTACTGTGGATATCTTTTTGCCCAACTCGTCCATTTTATCCAGGGATCTCTTTATCTCGATTTCACTTGTGGGAAGTACCGGCTCTAGTGATTTCAGCATGGAATAAACATATGATGGGAACGAGGAGCGCGGGTTTAGCATTCGAGGTATGTTTCTGAATTGTATGGTATTGTCTTTGCAGAATTGTTCCAGCATGCCGCCTGATGAAAAGCAGATTATCTTGCAGTCTGTTTTGCTGGCCGTCTTTGCAACTGCAAGTGTCTCTGATGTGTTTCCAGAGACACTGGTGCATACAAGTAGAGTGTTTTCGTTTACCGTCTTTGGCAGCAGGTATCCCTTCACTATACTTACATGTGTTGTGGTACCTGACAGTATGGATGCAAATAAATCTCCGATTGCACCAGAGCCGCCCATTCCGGCAAATACAATATGATCAATATCGTTATGGTTGACCGTCTTGATTTGCGAGTTGTATGCTTTGCGCGCCATATCTGGCCATTTGTCATATATGGCATGCATCTTTGCTGGGTCAAACTTTGTAATTGTAGATAGTTTGATCAATTATGGTATTTTTTGCGGGCTAGTCATATATGGATTTGGAGATGTTGTGTTGTATGGAACTATTATACATGTTGGAGATTTTGACTGTGCAGCTGCATGCTTTTGGCGGCGGTACTACAGCATATGCGCAAAGGGTACCTGCAGAACAGATACTAGATGCATCTTTCAGGTGGAGGAATTGTGGCATGTACGTGCCTGCGAATATCTGATAGTATAACTATGGAATCATCTAGATATTGGCATGTGCAGTTTGGTCGAGTCTGTATCTGTAGATTATGCTGCTCTGGTAGATGTGCATCTATTCTATTGACTATATCTTACACAAAAATGCCATAGTTGTAGTTCGATGTTTTGATTGTGTGTTGGTGTGATAGTTTTTACAGGCTTTGTGGACTTTGAAGAAAATCAGACGCGCGTTTTTTGTGTAAATGTGTGAAATTGTTATGCGATTATCAATGACTAAATTTTTTGAGCACTATGTTTATATATTCTATTTTGGACGTAGATTTAACATGAAAGCGGAATTTAATAGGTTAGTGCCACTTATACCGGCACGGTACAGTTATTGCCCCCGCGCAGAGGGCATTTTTGTAAGTCTGCCACCCGTAGCGTTTACGACTATGGAGGGCATGATTTAGAATGAAGGTACTATTTCTCGCACTGCTTGCCGTATCAATGGTTTCCGCTTTTCCGTTGATCGGCGAGTCTTTTGCGCAGACAAACAATACAAAGGCCTTGGAGGATGTTGTAGAGTCGGCCGAGACCGTATACAATACAACGAGAGACAACCTAGAGGAGTATGAATCCAACCAGATAAAACTGACGCTTAAGAATGCCGGCAACGTAACCGTAGATGGAGTAAATGCTGACACATTCAGGGTCAACGGCCAGAATGCCGATGCGGTTGTGGACACTGGGGTGATCACCCTGACTTCTTCGACACCATTCGGGGTTGGCGAAACTCCTAGGGTGATTATTGCCAGCAGAGAGTCCTTCACGGTAACTGTAGGTAGCGATCCACCCACCACATACAACACGGGTGCTGTTGTGGCCGAAGACAAGATCAGCCCATACATTCTCACTTCCAAGATAACAGGTCCAAATGAGATCACCATAGAATACGCAGAAAATGTCAATGCCACGCTGTCAGACTATGTAGTCCTGAATGTAGCTGATGCCAGAAGCGGTATTGAAGCTGCTGATTATTCTCCCCGAAACATCTTGAACCTGTCTGGTGCTGGCGGTAGCATACATGTAGTGACATTCCGCGCCCCGCATGTCGATACGGGCGGTGTGGGAAATATTACACTGACACCGCAAATTAAGGATACTGCGAACAACGTGATAACTGTAGAAGCCGGAGGTACTCCAATTACGGGCAATACTCAACGCGTACTCGCGGACGGCCAGTCCCCCGAGTTCAAGATCGCCAAGATCACCGGCCGTGATCAGGTGACGGTGACGTTTTCCGAGCCCTTGGCTTCAGGTGACCTTACCACGGCAGACTTCACCTTCATCAGATTTAATGGTGTTGGCCATTCCGTTACTGAGGTTGGTAATGCCGTACCTGATGGCAGTTGCGCCGGATGTGCATATCCGATAACTGTAGACAACGACAGTGATACTTCTACTCAGTTGGTCTTGAAGGTAGACTCTAGCGGCATCTTCACGTTTGGTGAGGTTGCCGATGCGGCTGGCAACAAGCTGCCCAGCCAGATAAGGAAGCAGATTTTCGACGGTCAGTCCCCTTCACTAGAGAAGTTTGACCACGACGGCGACGGAAATGTTGGAGACACTGAATACTATGCTAAGATTACGTCTCCCTCGCAGATCATCATGAAGTTTGACGAGGCCGTACGCGTTTCCGGAACTGCATTTGTCGACCTGATGGTTGACCACGACGGCGATGGTACCAATACTGATAACGATGAGACGGCAGCCATCAAGGCCGACATAACACGGGTTGACGGCAGTGGCACCACCACACTGATGCTTACATTCGAGCTAAATCAAGAATCCTTGATGATGAACAAGATTGATGCAAAGAACCGTCAGGTCAAGGGGAATGCCACGGCCACCATCAGCATCGCGGGTGATGCGACGAAGGGCTATGGGTTCCTAACGGATCTGCGAGGTAATGTGTATTATAACTACGCCGACAACGACCCCAATGCTGAAACCGTTGATGTAGATACCAATGATGACGATGTAAAAAATTTTATAGTGGCTGACGGCCAGAGCCCCAAATATGTGTCAGGCAAGATTACCGATACTGATGATATCATAATGGAATTCTCCGAGCCTATGTCTGATGCTGCTCCAAGCGACTTTAGCAATCTTATCGTGGCGGGAATCAGTAGGACTATAGGTTCAGTTAACACACCTGATGACACAAACACAATAACCATCACAGGCTTTACCGCTGCCCTTGCCAACAACCCTGATGCCAGAGGAAGCATACGCATTGCAGACACCCTGATGGATGCCAACAACAACAAGATCAAAGCTGGCTTATACCAGCTGGATGCGGGTCAGGTTCCTATAGTAGAATCGGCAGAAATCACGGGGCAGCTAGAGATCAAGATAAGGTTCTCTGAGGAAATAAATGCTCATAGTAGCATTTCTAATATTGGTCAAGCGTTTGACAATCTGCGAATAAACAGCGAGGCGAATGATAGGGCTATCTCCAATACCGGTGCTGTAAAAGGGTCTGGAGACGATGTCAATGAGATTACAATTACACTTACCGGCGCAAAATTGCCGTCTGATGCCACTGGAGAGATAAGCATCAAGCAAGGTACGTTGGTAGATAATCAGGGTAATGCGGTAAAGGCGCGTACGGTGCAAATCCGTGATGGTCAGGCCCCCACACTCATGCTTGCCCCCACTACAGCTACCGATGATGTTGACCCGTCCACTGCCAAGATCACCGGTTCGAACGAGGTCACGGTAGAGTTTACAGAACGCGTCAGCGTAAAGGTGGATGACTTTACTAAATTCCTTATAACAGGTGAAACCGAACCAAGAAAGATCACTGTAGTCTCACCCTCTTCTGGCAAGATGTTTAAGCTTACGTTTGATGGTGATAAGGCCAAGGGTAATGCTAAAGGCACAATCCTGATAGGTGGTGAGATAGAGGATGATGTAGGTAATAGTTATGTCCCACGTGATGTGGATGCTGACGGCAACACAGATCAAGATGATATCGAGCCAGTGGGTGATGGTCAAAAGCCAACGTTGGACTCCATCCGTATAACTGCTCATAATAAGATGACGGCAGAATTCTCGGAGCCGGTACAGGAGGTGACCGCCAGCCCAGGATTTTCCGCCCAGGGCTTTGCCGACTTTAGGTTGGGCGATGACCCCAAGACCTATAGGGTTGTAAATAATACCAGCGGACTAGAAAAGATACTGAATCTTACCTTCGATGGCACTGCCAACATTGATGATGTTGGCACCATCAGAATTACCAATCACATTCAAGATGAATCGATGAACAGGTTTGTAGAAAGGTCTGGTATACCTGTAGCTGCTGGCCAGCGACCACTGGTAGAATCGGCCGAAATCACTGGCGACGATCAGATAACCATCAAGTTCTCCGAGTCTGTAACCGTAAGTGATACGAACTTTACCAACATAATAGTGGACGGCCAAACTGTGGAGAGACAACAAATTGCATACGGTGCAGACAACGATATAATCCTGACATTTGATGCAGGAGACAGGGTCATACCGACTGATGCCACTGGAACCATATCCATCAGCCAGGTGGAGGACAAAGACAATCCTCCAAAAGAAATCAGGGCGCTCACGAATCATCCAATAACCGACGGCCAGCGCCCAATGGTAAAATCTGCGACCGTCACGGCCACCAATCAAGTCACAGTGGAATTCAGCGAGTCGGTCACCGTAGTGCAGGACACCGTTGAGCCGATCGAAGAGCGTACAGACTTTACAGAACTCACCATAGTAGATGATGCCACCCGGACAATCACAAAAATGACATCGCAGTCAGACGAAACGGTATACGTACTGGAGTTTGACGGCGACGAGGCGAAAGCCGATGCCACGGGCAAAATCACATTATCTGCTATGATAAAGGACAAGGCGACCAATGACAAAGGCAATCCAGATCCAAACTTCTTGGAGGCAATCTCGGATCTTGAGGTCAAGGACGGTCAGCTGCCTACGTTGCTCCGGGCCGAGTTCATGCCGGGAGCATCCATAACAGTCATCTACTCAGAGAATGTGTCTGCCCTGCTAAACTCATACACGAACCTGCGGGTGGGCTCTGACACACGTACTATCATAGGCCCTACCAGCGGCATGGAACATAACTTGACCTATTCGGGTAACCCATTCAACAAAAACACACAAGCTACAATGACCGTAAGCGGCATAGCCGACACTTCCCGCAACACACTGCCCACAAGTTCCGTGACCCCGGTTAACCCAGACGCGGACCCGACTATTATCAATGCGGTATTTACCGGCGACAGGGAAGTGTCAGTACACTTCTCAGAGCCAGTAAAGGCGAGTTCCGGCCACTTTACCGACCTACGCATAACTGGCGAGAACCGCCCGAGGTTCATAGACTCCGTTGAGGGTGATGGTAAAGATACAATCAAGATCAGCTTTCTAGGCAATCCTGTGAGCCGTACTGACACCGGCAGCATAGACATAGGTACTGGTGTTGAGGACTTGGTGGAAAAGCCACTTAAAGCCAAGCGCGATCAGACGATCACTTCAATGAGGAATAACGACAACACGGCACCCACGCTCACAAATGTCACCCTCGCATCCAGCAATACCAATACCAGCTTTGCAGAGGAGGGTGACACGATAACCCTGACGTTCACTGCCTCCGAGAAGATTGAGACGCCTGATGTCACGATACTCGGCCACGACATAACTGTGGTGGAACAAACTAGCAACACATGGCAGGCCCAACATCAACTCTCTGCATCCGATGTAGGCGATGATGCCACAACTGTAACATTCACCATCATGTTTCTTGACTTGAATGGCAATGATGGAACAGATGTGACGGCCACTACAGACGGCACCAGCATATCGCTGGCAGACTGCCCAACAGGACAGACGACTCACCCGACCACTGGTGACTGCGTACAGGAGCTTACAGGCGACATCAAGATAGGTCTGTTGCTCTCAGATGCACAATCGTTCATGTCTGAGGGTGAGGACACTATAGCTGCCGCAGGGTTGGCCAGAGATGACTTTAACGGTGCAGCGGACAGGGACTGGACACTTCTTGCATCACACGTGGATACTAATCTTACCCCCCGCACTGCACTAGAACAAGTTAAATCACTCAGGGCAGAGGGTGTGGACGTGATAGTTGGAGTTCCTACCAGTGCTAGCGTAAAGGAAGTCAGCCAATACATCAATGATAACAATATGGTGCTTATCAGCTGCTGCTCTAGTGCCCCGACACTTGCTATGGATGACAATGTGTTCAGGATGGTGCCCCATGATGGCAAACAGGCACCAGAGCTGACAAAGCATATCATGAACTCTGGCATAGACGATATAGTGATCATCTACCGTGATGATGAATGGGGTGTGGCCTTGAAGGATGTGCTGACTACGGAATTTGAAAATAGTAACGGTACTGTGTTGGGATCATTCCAATATGATACAGGTGATGGTGATGGTCCATATGACTTTACATCTGTC
This sequence comes from uncultured Nitrosopumilaceae archaeon, assembly GCA_964538885.1. Taxonomy (GTDB): domain Archaea; phylum Thermoproteota; class Nitrososphaeria; order Nitrososphaerales; family Nitrosopumilaceae; genus JAPOPJ01. Next base: position 759 of record CAZIHR010000123.1, on the reverse strand, counting down.
ATAAGATCCGCTGAAACCAGTGTTCAAGACCAAGACAGAACCAAGACAGGCATAGTATTCCTTGGTTGGTCTGAGTCTGTTCAGATAATGAAAGATGCTGATGGTACCACTCTTGATGGACTGACATGGTTTGCCTCCGGCGACTCTGCACAGAATCAGGCCATACTTAATGACGAGACTGCACGCCAGTTTGCAATAGATAACAATCTGTCTGCTGTCCAATTCAAGGAGGATACTAATGACATAACCACAAAGGTCAAGGAATACGTGGAAGGAAAATATAAGCCTGCAGACATGGCAAACAACAGAGTGGCGAGCGTATATGCATACTCTACATATGATGCTGTATATCTTGCGGGCCTTGCAATAGAGGCGGCCTACAGTAAGGATGGCTCTGAGGTGGCAAAATATGTCGCACCGCAGGCCCGTGAGCGTACTGGTGCAATGGGACCAAACACACTAGACTCAAATGGTGACCTTGCCCTTGATACCTATGTGGTGTGGACCATAGAGAACGGCAGTTGGGTCAATAAAGGACCTGTAGGTTTACTTGGTACCATAACTGGAACCGTATTCAATGATGTCGACGAAGACGGTAATCAAGATGCTGGTGAGGACGGAATACCTTCAGTCACGATCAGCATTGGTGACACTACTACAACATCTGCTGCCGATGGCACATACAGCTTTGTCGGCCTGAATCCTGGCAATTACACTGTAACTATAACAGAACCAGCAGGATACCGTCTGGCTGACAGT
>CAZIHR010000122.1:0-2376 GCA_964538885.1 uncultured Nitrosopumilaceae archaeon | reverse complement strand
TGAGGATGGCTCAGTACAACAAGTGGCAACAAGTAATAGAAGTGTAGATGTATCGTGGTATGATCTAGTCTATACTGCCAGATCAAGACATGCTCAAATATGCCAAGTTATGCAACAAACTCGGGGATGGAGGAAGACATACATGCATAATCTCAATGCGAACTACTTTTGGGATTGCACAATCGTAGAAACACGCACAATGTCATTGCTGCGTTGCGCGAGTTTACGCGCAATGCAAGAACTGATATATCTACAGTTGAGATGGAGGGTCAAATTGGTTCCGCAGAATACTGGATGAAAATAGAAAAATAAAATAATGTAAGGATTCTACAAAACCTGAACAAAAATACATTGGGTTTGCTACAAACGATCCTAGTATAGATCTAAAAAGATACAAAAATAGATGGAGGATATACTGGATATCGCGAGATCTAGACAATGAGGGCCAGAACTAGGACAAACTGCATCGTATCTAGGATGATGTGTTTTTTCTATTTTATTGATGTACAACAAATGAATGATATGTCGATTCTTGCTCTCGATCTGCTCGGATCTGACTATACTTACATTGACCACATTCAAATTTCAAATCAAGTTATAATACGTGAGCCCAAATTATCTCCGTAATGACGTGACTTGTGGCACATTTGGGTTAACTGGTTAAACAACTCAGTTTTTATATGCGTGTTTGGCATAATATAGTGATTTTAAGATATGATGTACTCAGAAACCACTTTCCTGCAAAAACAACACGAAACTACAGTCAACAAGTCAACCCTAAACCCACCCCCAGAAGCTGCACTTAATGACCATGTGCCAACGTATCGAGTAACCATAGAACGACATGCTAAAAATAATTATATCGCCACTTGTGATGATTTGGGGGGTGTGGTTGTGAATGGACATGATGAAGATGACGTATTGAAACGTGTCTGTTTAGCTATCAAAGGCATGCTCATGTTATTAGATAAACCTTACGCAGAGTTTAAGGTAATGTATACCTCTCCATCTTGAAATGGTTATTCTGAAACCTAGTGTGGTTATCGACAGATTGCAAGCTCGTGGATGGAACGTTGTATGCCGATTCAATGAGTGTGTGTATATGACTGATGGCCAGAAATATGTAACTATAATGTGTGATAGAGATGTGGATGATGTTTACCTAAAGTCCATACTACACAAAACTGGTACGGCCATAGAAGAATTTAAACAGGACTGGAATGAGGAATCATAAGATGGTAGAGGCCCTTGAAAACATTAAACAAACGATAGAGGAGATGCAGTACGTTACGGTAAAACCCGTTAAAATTGAATCAAGTTTTTACAAATTAAAAGACGGCACCGTAATAGAAGTACACACACATATTAGTCGTCTTATTCCAGATCAACAGACACCTCCGGGATACGCGATAAGTTCCAATAATATTATAACCTCGTATGTCAAACCCGAAAACCGCCGACCCGGCAAATTCAAACCAGACGAACAGACTGATCTAAACTCCCAAGTAATTGATGAAGACATGGATCCGATACCCCTGCGGGAAGAGTTTAGCATATATGAGCTAAGCAATAAAATGAAACTTAGTGTGAAGGTGGTGGTAGGGCAAGTTCAGAAGACTAGTTGTTATACACGGGATGGTGAACCCACTTACCTTGTCAACGTTGTGCCTGTAATCAAAATGCAGAAAAATCCATAGACAATTTTCTTCTGTCCAATTACAAATAACCCAAATTCAACTCCATCCACCCCGACAAATCATGTTCGTCATATTTGTATTTCTCGCTGTCATTATCCAACCATTTTTCATCATCAAATATGGCAATACCACCCAACACCTCTTTGGCTCTATTTCGTTTGATATACATTGATAGTGCCTCGGCCTTTGCTCACCCGTAATAGTCTAACTTTTTGCTAGTGGTTATGGTTCAATATACTACAGCTACTTTCAAGTCAGTGTAGGCCTGCCATAAATTGGGTACAGTTGGTTCTTTCCAATTTGGAAAAAGAACAGTTGATCATCTGAGTCACGGCGTGCCTTTACAATATTGTTTTGATAGAACTGTAACTTTATAGCGGATCCCAACCAGCACATCAGTATTATCCTTATAGTTGTCTCATTCATATGTATAATGAAATTATTAGAGATTATGCGTAATCGACTAAAAAATTTGCACAATCAAAGACATACATCATACAAGTGCAAAGTCTAACAGCCATTACACCATATTGTGTGATTCAAAGATGTCAAAATAAAAAAATTGTGCGCAGTCTTGTGCATCAAAATAATTTTCAAATGTATTGTTCTTAATTCATTATTTTCTTTTTCCAGCGATTATAGGTTTCATCCTGCCACATCTTCCGCTTGTTGTACAGGC
>CAZIHR010000121.1:0-4322 GCA_964538885.1 uncultured Nitrosopumilaceae archaeon | reverse complement strand
ATATCAAGGAACGTGCAACATTCACTCAAAACAGAAGAAGGTATGAAGATGTTTGGAATACTCATGACCTGCATGATGACTTGGCGTGCAAGAGGTCAGAATATGTCTCAAATGTTATACAACAGATTGGTTGGTACAATGAACTTATGCGTGGCAGCATAGGTGGGGGCTAACCTCATACGAATAGATATGTGTTCGGCTCTTTGATTCCTAGCTCTAGAAGGCTAGCGAGACACCTCTAGTGAAAGCCATGCTTGAATTCGCGCAACTGTTGGGAAATGCTTAAGAACATGGCATATAGATACGCGATCAACGTGATGACGCGCGGCGGGGGGTCCGGAGACGCGTGGGGTATTACCGTAAGGGACCAGATGGGCGGAAGCCCTAGGGTGACGCGTTTGAACATGATAAACAAGAATGAGAAGTATGAGAACCAGACATACTGGAAGGCTCGTATAGGCTACGGCATGCGCTGGTTAGTGGAGAGTGTGTTTTCGGAGTTCAAGCGCCTGTTAGGAGAGCACCTGATGGCCCTCAAGTGGGAAAACATCGTGCAGGAGGTAAGGCTTAAGGTGATCCAATACAACAAGTGGAGGGACGAATCGATAGAGCAGGAGGTGGAAGAAGTGACACCATGACATCCATGTCACCGACCTACAGGGACTTGGTAACATATGGATGGCGAATTAAGAAACACAGTTGCTATTAAGAAACAATTATAAGATTTTGTAACTAAAATACGTGCATACCATGATGGATGAGACCGTGCGCCATATTGCATCCAGATCTATAACCAACATGGAAAAATCCATCAAGATACGCAATTATTCTGACGCTGTACGTTTTACTAGGGACATAATCTCAATATCGCTTGCCAAGGATTCAAAACCCGGACTGTTGACAGGAGAAGTACTGGAATCCTCGCTTGCCCAGTACGGATTCCTCCTGTACGATTACAATACGAGTCGGGAAGAAATAGAAAAGGAAGACGGTCTACTACTAGGCCTAGTAGCAGGTGTACGCTCCGCTATGGAGGCAGGTTCTGAGAACGAGGTTTACGAGGCCTTCTCCAAACTACGTATGCATGTAACACGGGAACAGATGGAAGGATTTCCAACCAAATACAGGATCAAAGCAAGGATTCAACGAGGTTTACGACATGATTAAAAACTGGGATTATCGGGAACGCGAGCTTGAAAGGCTTGAATACCAGAAACCCCCCATCTGGGAATCCCCGGACTCTATAATCGTTCAACTACAAAGAATAAAAAATGAATTTCAAAATGGCCAATCTGAGCCGAGCAACCAGACATTCCTGGGCCTATGCGATTTGATCGAACGAATGATAAGAGACAATGAAGAGATTCGACACGTGATGGAAAGTCAAGACTTGGAGGAGGCACAGGAAGACTATTCTCAAGACAACTTCAATCTGGATGTAAAGGCCGTAAAAGACCTGATACTGGAGAAGATCAGCATGGGGGATGTATTCTATCCCAGCGATGTAGCCAACAGGTACAACTTAGATCTCATGACCGTGACGGAGGCAATATCAGAGCTGAGGGAGGACGGGAAGGTGTCCGTGAAACAATGACCATCCATTACGACACGGGCGATGCAGTATCCGGGGAACGTATAGCATGTCAGTTCCGGAAACGGAAAAGTGAGACTAAGATACGCATGACGGGTGGTCATAGGGGGACCAGAATGGTCATCTCCGGCAATGCATATTAGAAGCGATTCTCAATTAGCCATATTTCATTAACTGACCTCAAAAGATCCAAATAGTATGCCAACTAAGCATATTTTATGTCTGTATACGAAAGATTATCAAAAAATCCTGCACTGTTCCAGTCCCTCTTGGGTATTTCTGTCGAGGAATGTAGTGCGATAGTGGAAAAAATAGAGAAAATATATCCAAAAGTAGAGAAGAAACGCCTCTCAAGAAAAAATAGGAAATGCGCCATCGATGCAGGACGTAGATTCTCTCTCAATATCAGGGATCGTGTGCTGCTTACACTATTTTACTTTAGGACATACTCCTCACAGAGACTTGTGGCATTTGTATTCAGGACGATACCAGCAATAGTATCGCGTATAATTAATCACATGGTACCACTCCTCAAAAAGTGTATACCAATACCTGCCAAGATCCACGACAGAACAAAGAGATTCCATACAGTTGAGTAACCAGACAAGATTATGCCTGGATTGCGTCTACTCACAGATGCCTCAATATAATATACAGACCAAAACGAAAAGATGTGCAAAAGTCACAATATTCTGGTAAAGCAAAGCGACACACCGCCAAAGTCCAATATATCACAAATATCAACGGACTTGTCATGATATAACACAAGACATACGCCAGATAGTATCCATGATGTCAAGCTGTACAAGATGAAACATCCACAATTCCTAGATGTACAGACCAGTGATATTACAACACAACGAGTTACAATCTATGCAGATGGGGGATATCAAGGTATACTAGATGTGCCCGGTATCAGGATGCTTACGCCATTCAAGAAGAAAAAAGGGCAAAAGCTCACCGCAGAACAAAAGGAATACAACAAGATACATTCAAAAATACGAATCTATGTGGAGCATGCCATACGAAAAGTCAAGAGATGGCAAATTATGCGAGATGCATATAGGAATCCACTCAAAATGTATGACACAATTAATGATATTGTGTGTGGGTTGGTCAATAACAGAATTTTGTGTAAAACTACCTAGATCAATTGAAATGACATGTCAGTATAAACACGGCGTGTAATTGGGGATCGCTTCTAATACCTACGGCAGAATGGTTATCATGTCTTCACTTCTATTATCAGCAATTGCCACTCAAACTTTGTGTGGTGGTTGATTCAATACTTGACCAAGGTCCCTGTCCGGTAACGTTGATAGCTGCCACTCTCAAGTCATACTTTATGCATGGTAAAGGTGCCAGTGTCAACGTTACTGAACTATCTGAATTTTGCAGGTCGTTATACGTAATCCATGTGATACCTATTCTATATTGGATTTTATAGTCAGTTATCTCTGATCCACCGTCGTTTTGTGGTACATCCCAAGACAGCTTCACACTCCCGAATCCTGGTGTAGCCTTTACATTCATCGGAGCACTTGGAGGCACAGGTGTCTTGACTGATATTACATCAGACCAAATCCCCGTGGTTACCTGATTCCTTGCAACTACACGAAAGTCATAAGATACGCCATTGCTCAAATCAGTCACTGTAGCTGTGGTGTTTGCGTTCTTTCCATCCTTAAATGTGGTGAACCCATCTGTCCCCTTTATTCTGTATTGTATCACATAGTCTGAGATTACCGAACCGCCATTATCTGAAGGTGTATCCCATGAGAGCATTACTTGAGCGTTACCTGCCACTGCAATAAAGTTAGTTGGTGCACTAGGAATTCCCGGAGTTGCAGATATGCGGCCCCAAGAACTGTGACCAATAGAGTTCACGGAAGCAATCTTAAAGTCATAGTACGTGCCATCTACCAAGCCAGTAACTGTAACAGCTAGAGTGGTATCGATGCCATCATCAAATCGAGTCCACGGGGTAGAATAGATGGAATCATCAGAATCATGAACTCTGTAGAACACAACAAAATCACTAAGGGGTGTGCTGCCTGGGTAAGGCTCCCACCAAGTAATTGTTACAGAACCAACACCGGGGGTTGCCGAGAGATTGGTAGGCGGAGTAGGTGGGTATAGTCGCGCTTGCGCATCATCCAGCTGGAAGGCAGTCAAAGTAAACAATACTAGAGTAGTTGCAACAAGTAATGAAATTAGTCTCAACAAAATATAATACTAAGTTTGGATACTAAAATGCTTCTATTTATCAGGCGTAATCTCATATGCGTCGATCAAGGAAATTAGAAGATGGTGCAGATCGAAAAATAAAGATCTTAGTAATATTTTACTGTAATCTCATATGCCCCGATCAAGCAAATTAGAAGATGAGACAGACCAAAAGATAAAGATCCCAGCAACATTTTACCAATCTATGGAAAACATACATGTTGGATTAGATGACCACAAAAAGACCATCCAGATATGCGTCATGAACGAAAAAGGAATGGAGACATTCAACGGAAACGTGCCGTATGACATGCCCAAGATAGGGAAAATCCTGTCCGGTGTCCCCAAAACCGCCAAGATTGTGGTGGAATCATCATCCGTCTGGAAGGCGCTCTTTTTTTACCTGCGCGATAAATTAGGATATGATGTAACACTCTCCAACCCATACAGGACAAAACTCATTGCAGAATCAAAAAAGAAGACCGACAAGGTGGATGCACGCATA
>CAZIHR010000120.1:0-4633 GCA_964538885.1 uncultured Nitrosopumilaceae archaeon | reverse complement strand
CTCCCGCGTCTGACATATTTTTCATTGTCAGTTTTTGCCAACAAAAATCGTATGTCGTTCTAAGCTAAAGCTTTTTCGGTTTAATAGTTTAGATCCAATGGTCAACAACAACAAAATTTTGGAGTTATGCAACAAACTAGCCAGACAAGTTCCTTAAAATAGTGTGGCACCATCTCTAATTTCCTATATTGGGGTAGAATCTTCCCATATTGATTACTATTTGCTGGCTCAACGTAGATTTTTATTCAATTTGTAAAATAGTTCCATATGATGAGGCTCAACTATTGCCAAATTAAAAAAAATATACTTCGTGCAAGAATGCTGGTAATTAAAGCTACAAATGCTGCTGGTTCTGGTCATCCTGGCGGCTCATTCTCTATGGCCGAGATCCTTGGATGCCTATTTTATATACACCTACGATACGATCCCAAAAATCCCTTGTGGGAGGATCGTGACAGACTGGTACTCTCAAAGGGGCATGCAGCTCCTGGACTCTTTGCAAATATGGCAGTTGCTGGCTATTTTCCTGATTCTGAATTATACACACTACGACAATTTGGTAGCCGTCTACAGGGACATCCAGATCTCAAGTGTCCCGGCGTCGAGTTCTGCGGCGGCTCTTTAGGTACTGGATTATCCTACTCTATCGGGCTTGGACTTGCAGCCAAGATTGACAGAAAAGATCATCGTGTCTACTGTATAGTGGGCGATGGGGAGACCGATGAGGGCCAAATCTGGGAAGCTGCTATGACTGCTGCAAAGTACAAACTTGACAACCTTACCGTATTCCTAGATAGAAATTTTGTTCAGCAGGATTCCTATACAGAACAAGTCATGCCTCTTGATGAAAATCTTGAGGGAGATGACCCGTCTGAGACGTGGAAGGATGCATCTAGGTGGAAGATCGGTGATAAATGGCGGGCATTTGGATGGAATGTAATTGAGATTGATGGGCATCGCATTGAGCAGATTGATGTGGCCATCACAAAGGCAAAATCTGTCAAGCACGTGCCTACCATAATTATCTCAAGAACAATCAAAGGAAAATCAGTTGAACATATGGAATATAATCCACAGTGGCACGGCAAGGCACCCGACTCGGATGTATTGCCGATAATTAGTATGGAGCTTGGCTCCCAACACATCATTGCACCTTCAATCATAGCTGGTGATATGACAAATCTTGAGGGTGAAGTTATGCGATGCGTGGAAGGCAGAGCAGACTATATACATTTGGATGTCATGGATGGTAGGTTCGTTCCAAACAAGACCTTTGATCATACTAAAATCAGTCAGCTCAGATCACTTACTGAGATCCCGTTTGACTCTCACTTGATGATCGAAGAACCTGTAAAATATGTTCAAAATTATATTGATGCTGGTTGTGATATAATTACTGTACATGCCGAAGCTTGTAACGAATCCAGCTTTGGCCAAATATGTGATTTACTTCGACAGAATCAGGTGGGGGTGGGTTTGGCAATAAATCCTGATACTGACCTTCCACAGTGGTCATACCAGTTTCTACAGATCCTTGATCAGCTGATTGTAATGTCCGTTGTGCCTGGGAAATCGGGCCAAACATACATGGAGACAACCCATGAAAAAATGCGTTCTATCTGGAAGATCTTATCTGAGCATAAATTTTCAGGATACATTGAGGCTGACGGCGGAGTAACTGTTGACAATATTGGTTCGTGTTTTATGGATGGTGCTCGAGCATTTGTGGGAGGTAGTGCCTTGATTGGACAACAAGATATCCGCGGTGCAATTGGTACATTCCATGCTCAAATCATTCAATCAAAGAGACGACTCTTACTTGCAAAGGCAGATGAGCTTGGTGGTTCAGACTTGGTAAAGAAATGGATAGGACTACATGTGGTTGGAGACACACAGGAACAAATAAGGAGACTTGCAGAGGAGGCCGAATACATTTGAGCGATCCAATAATGACTGATATGCGCTCTACATATTCAAAAGCACTAGTTGAGGTGGGACGACAGATATCAGATGTGGTGGTATTAGGAGCTGACACAACAGACTCTTTAAAGACAGCTGCATTTGGAAGAGAGTTTCCCGACAGATTCTTTAATGTGGGAATTGCCGAAGGAAATTTAGTGTCCATATCTGCAGGACTTGCAGCTTCGGGCAAGACACCGTTTGTAAGTACCTATGCAATATTTCTGCCGGGACGTGCAGTGGATCAGATTCGCAACGGAATTGCATATCCTTCCACTTTGGAGAGACATGGTCTCAATGTAAAACTCGTGGTATCTCATGGAGGTCTGTCAGTGGGTCCTGATGGCGGCTCACACCAACAGCTTGAAGATATCGCAATTATGCGGGCAATTCCTAATTTTCGCGTATTTATTCCATCAGATACAGTTTCTGTGTCACAACTTGTCCATCTTATGGCAAATGAATATGGACCATTTTACATGCGGATGTGCAGATCCAAGACTCCGCTCATTCACTCTGAATCACAAAAATTTCAGACAGGTAAAGGCATCCTATTACGTGACGGGTCTGACTGTACCATAGTATCATGTGGCATTACCACACGTATGGCATTGGATGCAGCAGAGCACCTGAGTCTAGAAGGCATTTCATGTAGGGTACTTGATATGTTTTCAATAAAGCCGATAGATTCTGACATGCTGGAAAAAGCCGCAAGGGAGACCGGCTGCCTGCTTACATGTGAGGAGCATAATGTGATGGGGGGGCTAGGATCTGCAGTATCTGAGACTGTATCTGAGATATATCCGGTTCCAATCAAGCGTATAGGTACCCCTGATGTATTTGGTGAATCTGCACTTGACAGTGAGATTCCGTTACTTTTGGAGAAGCATGGAATAACATATCTTAATATAATAAAGTCTGTTAAAGAGATAATAGGTGAGAGAAATTGAAGATATTTCTTGATAGCGCAAATTTAGATCATATCAGAAAGTTCAAAGATATGGGGCTACTTGATGGTATAACTACAAACCCCTCCATATTGTCAAAAGAGGGCGAGAATCCATCTGTTACGTTGACTGACATTGTAAATTTGGTCCGCGGTGATATCAGTATTGAGGTACTCAAAACTAATTATGATGATATAATTAAAGAAGCCCTACATCTACATAACTATGGCCCTAATGTGGTCATTAAGGTGCCTCTTACATATGACGGTCTGAGAGCATGCCAGAAACTCTCCTCAGATGGAATTTCAGTAAATGTGACTCTGGTCTTCTCGGCAAGTCAAGCCATACTTGCAGCAAAGTTGGGTGCAAAGTATGTCAGCCCGTTTATCGGAAGGTTGGATGATATAAGCCACGACGGTATGAATCTGATTCGGGATATAAAGACAATCTTTTCCAATTACAACTATTCCACGCAGATACTTGTTGCAAGCATCAGGCATCCATTACATGTGATTGATGCAGCAAAGATAGGTGTTGATGTTGTTACAGTTCCTCCGGCCATACTTGACAAGATGATACAGCATCCATTATCTGATATTGGGTTGAAAACTTTTCTCTCAGACTGGGAAAAACTCAGAACAACAAACCCGTATGTCAATCTGTAACTAAAATCTATGTCAGATATATCTCACTTGGTAGTTAATCAGAGTCAAGTTTGATATGAATAAGAAAAGCAAAAACTGCAAGTTATACTATCTTGGAAAAATGCTCAATAGAATAACTGACCAACTTACATTGTGAACTGACAAGCTTAACCAAGACACTATACCTAAGAGAAAAAATTCGTTTGATGTGTGTTTAGTTATATTTTTCACTTTGAATTTATGTACATCATTATAATTGATTACAGGATTATACATATTTTCATATGCAATTTTGTTTGTTTTGTTAGATAATTATATAATTTAAAAATTAGAAAAAGAAAAAGCTTGGGTATTTTTCCAAGAGTTGCATGAGGATTATTTGCCTCTACTCTTTCTAGAGCCTGTGCCTCTGCTAGTTACTCTGGTCATTCCTGTAGATGATGGTCTATCTTTTGGATCCGGCATTTCTGACAGCTTTTTTCTTCCCGTACCTCTTCCTGTGGAGACTATTGTGTCACCTGCAGCTTTTTTTCTTGCAGCTTGGACTTTTTTGTATTCATCGCCAGAAAACTGTAGATCTTTAAGATCCACTTCAATGGTGCCTGTGCCTCTACCTGTTCTAATTTTGACTTTTACCATAACAGCATTCAGAGTATCTTGTATTTATTTAAGCTTATTCGTCTAGGTCTTGGTGCTCTTGAGGTATTTTTAGCAATTTTGTGTGTAGTAAGGTATGCGCATATTTGAATAAAAGATACATTCGAGTTAGCATTTTGGCTGAACATACCTCCATTTTAATACTAGATCTTGCATCCAGCCAACTGAAAAAATCAAACTACTTTACGACTTGTACCTTCTGTGCCTAGTTTGACATATAATTATATCATGCGGGGTCCACTCTTCTAAACTAAAAGATCTTTTCAGCTATGGACTTGAAATTTCGTATCTGGTCAGGTCTTCTAGGGCAATTTTTGACAAAATGCCCTACACATACTGTAGTAACTGCTTCCTACAGTCCAAACCTTGATTCTTCCAGGTGGTAATGCAGGTGAACAGATAGCCCATCCACAGCATGGTCTTTGC
>CAZIHR010000119.1:0-2132 GCA_964538885.1 uncultured Nitrosopumilaceae archaeon | reverse complement strand
TGAGGGAATAATGATGAGAAAAAGTGATCCCATTGACCTCTTCATGGACTGGTACAACTATTATAGACCTCACATGTCGCTAGACTTTGAGAATTTGGAGACACCGGCACGGGCGTTTGCAAGAAAGATGCCACCAGCAGGAGAAACGGCAATAGACAAGCACACAGGGGAGGAATATGATGTCAAGTAGGGGGGTGAACTACTTTTAATATCTCACATGCCTCCGCCAAGCACCTCAAAACTAATTAGTATCATTTGCTCTCATACTTGTAAGGTAAAATAGAATGCTAAACGATGAAGCAAGAGAAATTTTAGTGTCTATCTGTTATGGTGATGCATCAATTGATCAACTTGATCCATCAATGCTTGTTGATGCGATAAAGTCAATCATGAAAGAAAATGACGAATTAAGAGATATCTCACGTACAGAGCAGGGTGAAGAGATAATACACGAAGACAAAGCTGTAAAAGATGAGGATGAATATCTATAAGCATGTCAATAATTCCTACACCTAAACCCAGATACCAATACTCTCGTGTCAGGTTTTTTGAGCGGGAGCATGGAACCGAGTTTCTGAAATTTGAATTGGAACAGATGAATAAATTTTCAGACGCACGCAAGCAGGATCATGTTGAGATTGATGGTTACGTGTCGTGGTGCAAACCACCGTTTTTCATCCTTTTGCCTACAACTACAACACCAAATGGATACATTATATGTAAAGTTGAAGACGGGTTGAACTATCCAGATCTTTACCAATTTTCAACAATTCAAGGAAAATGGATAATTGAAGACATCAAGCGCAAGTGGACCAAAGTCCTTCTAGTGTCTGATATTCACAATACAAAGCCACATTTTGGAGATATAAAGCCCGACATTTTACCAAAAGACTTTGTAGGAATACTGTTTGACAAGTGGCGAAATCTCAGACCCACCACAAAAAAACTCATTGCCCAAAGCTTGGTCAGCTCCCCCACCATACTGGCAGAAAGGGTAGGTGGATTCACCCTCACCATGGCCAACTACTCTAAAAGAAATGCGCTAAGCATGTTCCTAGGAGATCTGCGACGCTTCATACCAACAGATTTTGTTAAAAACAAATCACTTTCATTCAAAATACCTGAACTGGGAATTACTACAAATCTTCCAAAGTTCGGCTGGGAGGACCACGTGTCAAATCTTGAAAACATATCTAATATTCTAAACAAATTAGATAGAGTTCCCCAAAGTGAGGGTGAATGCTCAATTACACTATTGCAGAAAACTATGGGCCCACTTAATTTTGATCTGAGGGGGCTAGTAAAGTCGGATTATCCTATAGTTCTCGAGGAACATGTGGAGAGAACTAGACTATCACACTATGTGGATCCCGAGGTATACAAATTTATTATTGCAACTAGAATGTCTGCCCCTACCATATCAACTAATACCTTTGAGCAGGGCATTGACCATAGCAGGACAAAACTCTCAGAATTTGCACAAGTGCACGAGGCTTTCTCAAAGAGAATTGGACACGAACAGTTCCTTGATCTGGGGTATAAGGGCAAGCCCACATCCATATATCATCTTGCATTATCGCTTGGCCGTTCTCAGTCATTAGACAAAATAACCATTGATCAAATCAAGAGATCAGCTGATCTATACCTGCAGAATCTTGTTGTTATTATGGATGTACAGGAAACGTGGAGATATGACAAGATTCCAGCAGCCGCAACAGTAAGTTTTGATGAGAGGCGAATTTATCTACTCTTAGATGAAATCGGAGAGCTTGACATACCACAAATAGCAGAAAAGACAAATCAGTCAATAACCTATACTGCAAAGTTGGTAAAATCACTATTACAGAAAAATCTTCTATTTGAGCCAAAGCCTGGTAAATTTTCATCTGTCTGAGTAGGTAATGGTATAATGACCAGCTATTTTTTTTAAAGGCAAATTATATTGATCATTATATTGAAAAAAGTAAAACTGCCGACGCAATTCCAAACAAGACTCCGAGTTTGCCCTACAGGATGCACGCAAAGAAGAACCCAGAACTATCGTCTAGCAGAAAGAAACACGTTTGATGGGCACAGGTGCACAAACTGCGGCTTTACTGTAAAATCTGGATCTTTTGAGCCAAACTTTCAAA
>CAZIHR010000118.1:0-11174 GCA_964538885.1 uncultured Nitrosopumilaceae archaeon | reverse complement strand
TACAAAACCTGAACAAAAATACATTGAATTTGCTACAAACGATCCTAGTATAGATCTAAAAAGATACAAAAATAGATGGATGATAAACAAGATATCGCGAGATCTAGACAATGAGGGCCAGAACTAGGACAAATTGCATTGCATCTAGGATGCTGTGCTTTTACTATTTTATTGATGTACAACGAATGGATGATATGTCGATTCTTGCTCTATTTGGATCTGACTATACTTACATTGACCACATTCAAATTTCAAATCAAGTTATAATACGTGAGCCCAAATTGTCTCCATAATGACGTGAGTTGTGGCACATTTGGGTTAACTGCAAAGCGCGGTCAGAATATATTTGAGGCAAAGCTGGTTGAGCTTGATATAAAACATCTTGCACGCATATGTCACCCACAAACAAACAGCAAGCTTGAATGGTTTTATTTAGAGATCGAGTAACAGCTGAGATCATTTGAGGAAGAGTTTACCACCAATATGATTCAAGATGTTAAATGAGGCGACTTGGAAAGAACCTCATTAGGCAACGTGCCCATGAAGCAAATCAGTCACAGGGACAGTATCTACGTCAATATCTTGCAGTTGCAAATGTCCTAGAACTGCCGTTTAACGGTTAAACTGGTGTGGACAGGGCGGGATTTGAACCCGCGATCTCCGAGTTTTCAATTCGGGGAATTTCCTAACTATTCTACCCGCCCACAAGGTTTATCTTATGTAGTGTTGTAATAATGTTAAGTTTTCAATTCGGGGAAAGGCCTAGTTATTCTGGGTCTCCACCTTTTTCTATTATTGAGTCTTGAAATAAATTAGAACAAAGTCGCCATCTGCCGTTGTCGTCCCACGTGCAAAGCCAAACGTCCCAGCACTGGAACCACCAGCAGAGTCTTTGACCAATTTGCCACCAGCAGTTGACAAGCCTTTACGTGCAGCTATTGCGCTGCCAATCTTGGCTACCATGTCATCCACAAACAAACAGCAAGCTTGAACGGTTTTATTTAGAGATCGAGTAACAGCTGAGATCATTTGAGGAAGAGTTTACCACCAATATGATTCAAGATGTTAAATGAGGCGACCATGTGGGTAGCCCATTTCATGTAGAAGGTATGATGGATTCCATATCAAGGCTAGTTAACTGGTACAAGAATTTGAAACACATGTCCCTCAAAGATGAGATGGAGACTCCTGTACAGGCATATGTGTGTAAACAGCCACCACAAGATATAACAAATTAGAAGATGGAGAAAAACATACATGTATCATCCTAATGCGAACTACTTTTGGGATTGCACAAACGCGCAATAGATCACTCCACATATTATGTTGGCCTGAACTCCCATTTGGAGGCCGTATACAAATTCAACAAACTTGATTATAATTTTGTCAAATATTGGAAGCGAAAGCCACCTAAAGTAATGATGAAATCATATGTAAAATCAAACAGAGTTGGATCCTGCAATAGTGAAGCTACGTGTAAGTAGCTCCAAGAAACGCTGCAAATGCAAAAAAACAAAATAGATCACAATAGTTGTTGCCGCGTGATATATACAGACATGTAATTATATAGCATGACTAGTTATCTTGATTCAAACTAAACAACTTTCTCCACATTGTCTCATATCTTCATGGCAACGCATGAAATTTTCACTAGTGTATCTCATAACCAACTTGGAACGTACATAAATTTACGAGCGCTGCTATAAACAAACCAACTCATCTAGTGGCCATCCTTAGTTGATCTGTTTCAGTTGAGATGATATGGCCCAAAAATGAAGCACGTTTCACTTGACTGGCATTTTGTTTTGGTGTATCACACAGGTAACAATTTTGGATCATTTTCACGAGTGAGTTAGAGTTTTTGTGTAATGTAAGACAAGACAATCATCCAATTTTTTAACAGAGTTCAGTACAAGATGGACAGATTTTTTGATACTTGCAAACCCTGCACCTTGTACCAATGATACTGCTTTTGTTCCACCAATTACAAGTGGAGATATGGTAATGTACATCTCATCAAACAAGCCAGCTTTTATGAATTCCCAGTTCACCGTACCGCCACCCTCAACAAGCACACTCTTGATGTTTTTTCTTGCAAGAATCCTCATCAAGTATGCCAAGTCAACTGATTCCTCACCGGAAATCACCACATCAAGTGGAAATCTATCTAGTATGCTCATCTGTTTTTTTGAGATTCGTTTAGACACTACAATTATAGTGGGAACCTTCTCACATGTTTGAAGAATTTTGCATTCGGATGGAATGGTTCCAGATGAGGTCAAGATGATTCTAGTAGGATTTCTTCCAGAAATAAGGCGTACTGTAAGTAGTGGATCGTCGCGGAGTATAGTATTTTTACCTACCAGTATCGCATCGACTTTGGAACGGAGCTTGTGTACTCGTACCTTGTCTTTTTGTGATGACAATCCAGAGTCTCCAGAGACGGTTGCAATCTTTCCATCTACTGACATTGCAGCATTCAAAATAATGTGTGGTCTAGATCTTCCCATATACTACTTGACCTCCAATCATTACTGCTCTGATTGACGATTCACTGGCTCGATGTACTATTGATGCGTGTGGGTTGTACATAGGTTCTAAATCTAGAGCATGTTTGTCCAAGAAAATACAGTCTGCAAGCATCCCTCTTGCAATTGCACCCACATTCATACGCAGTATCTTGCCTCCGTTGACCGTGGCCATCTTGAAAACATCCTTGGGATCTATACGTTTCTTGTGCGTGCCCATGGTTGCCTTCCAGATGTAATCCATCTCCCTGAACATGTCGTATGAATTTATCATCACGTTGTCAGTGCCCATAGCTACAGTGCAACCGGATTTGAGCATCTGATAAATGTCTGGTATTCCTTCAGCAAGGGCAGCATTAGCTCTTGGACACACCACAATTCCAACAGAGTGTCTTGCAGCTGCACGCATATCTGCCTTGGACGCACAAGTCATATGTACTAAAAAATGTGGTTTTAGGTACAGTGCCCTCAAAGTCTCAGATTTGCCCGTAGTTTTCTTGGAGATGCTTGTACTATGAATAGTTTCGGCGGAGTGAATTGCGCGTATCTTGGGTGTGGCAGAATAGTAAGATAGTAGAGAAGTGCTGTTCTCATTGGCACCGCTGATTCCCAGTCCATCACAATGTTGAAGCAGTTCATCAAGTTCTGATTCCCGCTCTTTGGGAAACTGTACATCCTGCTTTATTTCCCTTCTAGTGCAGTATAGTTCCAGCCTGCCCAAAATTACCGGACGTATTAGTAATCCGGAGAGTGCCTGTTGTAGCATGATAATGCCATGAAGACCTCCTTCGCGAAAGTCAGCAAAGGTGGTAATGCCTTTGGCCATCATAGATATGCAAGAGTTTTTCATAAAGCTGACAAGATGTGTAGGATCCGTATTTTGGAGAATGCGCGGTTTTATGCCAAATACTGGATGAATTCGTTTGTCTACAGTACTGTCAAGAAAGACATCTTTTGCTATAGAATCGCCAAGATGTGTGTGACAGTTAACGAATCCAGGAATCACAAGTAGACCGTCACAGTTCACCTCTTCTTGTTTTGATTTGGATATAAGATCTGATCGAATTTGTGAGAATTGTTGATTTTGAATCCTGATATCTATTTCAGGCACATATTTTAGATCATCACCTATGAGAGCACTGACGTTTTTTAGCAGCATGATAGTTCGTAAACATCAGGCTTTTGGCCGCCCGAATCCCGTATCTCTCGTATAGTGTCAAGCGATTTGGTTGCAAGCTTCATGGCATCTCGTGCATTAGCTGCGTTACCGATGCCGCAGTTCAGGGAAATACCGGACTCTTTTCTTGTAATGTTGATAAACTCCTCTACAGATTGTTGTGCTTCTTTGCTTGCAACCACCACAAAATTGTCACCACCCATAAAAAATGTCAACGAGTTTTTTGCAAGAAAGTAACTAGACATCTTGTTATACAACGCAAATATAGATATCGAGATTTCGTAAGGGGAGAGGGTCTTCTTTTTAGAGGTAAGACAATCTACATCAAGATGCATTATAGATACTGTTGATGGCATCATAGAATTTATGGAGCCAAATATATTATGCTGCTTACTCAGAATGGTATTGTTCTTCAGCTCCTCATGGGCCATCATATTTGCATCAAAAGGAGAATCTGCATGGCCAATTGAGACATTAAGGTTGATATCAAATGATTTTTCAAGATGCTTCTGAATCTGGATGTGCTCGTCCAATCCCAGTCCATTAGATATGACAAAGAATTCATCGTGTCGATTCAAGAATACTAGGCAGTTTTTCTTCGAGAACATATCTTGTAGTTGTTTGTATAGTGATGCCTGAAGCATCTGTAGTTGATGTTCGCGGTCACTGCCCAGAGTCATGGTCCATGGGCCATATTCCATAATTTTCAGTATACTTAACTGAATCATTTCTGAATTTTCCCTAGTTCAGAGTATATTTGTACAACGGCTTCTATTGCACGCTCTGCCACGGGCCGGATCCGGGCATAGGCGTGACGTTCATGCATACTAGGACCAGATATTCCCAAAGATACCGGTTTCTGGTATTTGATTGATAGATCAGTTAGTGTATGGAATGTAGTGTGGGCGATGACTTCGTCGTGTTTGGTCTGTCCCTTAATTATTGCACCCAGTGTCACTATTGCATCAATATCTTTTCTCTGTAACAGCAAATTAACTACAATTGGCATGTCATATGCTCCAGGGACGTGACATGTGTGTACTATCTTGAGCTTCATCTGTAGGGCTTTTTCTTGGGCCACCAATAGCATTCTAGAGGTAACTTTAGAGTTAAAATCTGAGACCACCACACCAATGTTCAAGATTAATGCACCTTGGCATACTCTAAGAGTTCTTGGCAGTCAATCAGGGGAAAACCGTGGCTTTTTGCATACTTGTGGGCCTTTTCAACAGACAGTCCCACATATGTTTCTGCATCCATCATTTCACAAAGTGCAGTAACAGGCGTCATGCCAGCAAGATGGGCAAGGTAAACGGACATCTCTGTGTGACCCTGTCTGTCACGTAGTAGACCAGCAGATGCAATCAACACAGGCACATGGCCAGGTGTCTTGAATGAGGAGACAAATTTTTTTCTTTTGTTTTCTACATTATACATACGAGCAAATTCGCGTATTGTCAAGGATCTGTCTCTGTCAGTAATTCCAGTATATGTCTGATAGTGATTTAGTGAGATTGAAAATGTCGAGCGGTCACCATATGGGGCAATCCCCATGATCATCTCCCGATCCGTACCCGATTCAGTCAATATATCATGCATGTATCTGAGGCCCAGCGAACGTGCAAGGCTGTTTTCTACTGCCATACATAAAAGACCACCTGCATGCTGTCGCATTCGTGCAACATGCTCCGGCGATACAAACTCTGCCGCGACCACCATATCTACCTCATTTTCACGTCCAGCAGAATCAAACAACAGGACAAACTCACCGCGCCTCAAAGATTCAAGGCCAGACTCTACGGTCAATATCAAAAATCTCTCCCAACAAGGTATAAAGCTTACTAAAAAACTGGTAATTACCAATAAAATTGTAGTTCACTTGAGGATGTATTTCCCAATAATATCAGTTTCAATGTTGACTTTGTCGCCGAGTTGCCTGTTCTTGAAGTTTGTAACATTGATGGTGTGTGGAATGAGACTTGCAGACATGCTTGTGCCACTAATACTAGTTACAGTTAGGCTAATTCCATCTACTGCAATGGAGCCTTTCTTGACAACATATTTGGACAGCTTTTTGGGAATGTCAAACCATACTCGTACCTCTTTTGGTGTGTTCTTGATTTTCTGTATTGTGCCCACACCATCTACATGACCTAGCACAAAATGTCCCTCAAGTCGTTGACCCACTTGCACACTACGTTCTATATTGACAATTTGACCGGGCTCGAGATTTCCAAGACTGGTCTTCTTTACTGTCTCGTCGATCATCTCAAAGTGGCAGATGGATTTTGATATTCTGGTAACTGTAAGGCATACACCATTTACTGCTACGCTTTGACCGGATTTGAGGCCCTTAGAGTGCCTTCCAAGGTTTACTTGCATCTGGATCGCACTCCTGTTTTTGGGGTTTTTGGAGAGCGTTTTGACTGTTCCAGTGCCTGCCACTATTCCCGTAAACACGGAAAAAGATGGCAATCCACTTTTTATATAAGTTGTTTTGCCGTAGATGCATACAGAATTATGATCCACGTACAGTTCACAACAGTCACCACAAACGTGGTATTTATGATCGATTTTTCTTGTTTGTAAATGAAAATGGTGCATATGAACAAAAGAATATCAGCTGTCTACAGAGCGTTTCACCAGTTTTCCGTGTCCAAGTTTTCCTACCACCTGAAAATCATCAGATACCAGTTTGCCGCGTACTATCGTCTTGACTGGCCAGCCCTCAAGATCCATTTCTCCATATACAGTATAATCAGAGAACCCGCCAAATAGATCAGGTGTAATCTTCTGGTGTCTCTTCAGGTCTATGAGTGTAATGTCTGCATCGGAATTTTTTGCAAGTGTACCCTTTCTAGGATACAGCCCGAATATCTGTGCTGTATTAAAGCTCGTTAGCCGGACAAACTGTTCAAGTGTGATTCTGTTCTTGTGGACTCCCTCACTCAAAAGGATGGGAATTGCAGTGCCGATTCCGGGAAATCCAGCAGAGGCATCCCATACATCCTTGCCTCCAAGCTTCAGTGCAAGCCGATTTGCTACATGATCAGTACCTATAGTATCAACAAGACCTCCGGTAAGTGCATCCCATACCGCCTTCTTGTCGTGGGCGGTTCTGATGGGTGGCATGACTTTGGCAAGATAGCCATCCTGCCTGTTGTGTGAAAGTGTAAGGTAATGGGGGCATGTCTCTACAAAAATTTTTGCCCCAAGTCGCCGCTCCTCGGCAATCTGCTCTAGGGCCAACTGTGATCCAATATGTACAAAATAGATAGTACAGTTGTAATCTCGACCAAGCTTGCATACAGTTTTGATAGCTTTGGCTTCTGATTCCGGGGGACGACTACTAGACCACGCTGACAATCCATCCTGATTTTTTTCCTTGGCAGTTTGGATCCCACACGCGCATGATTCGTAATCTTCAGCATGTACAAGTACCGGGCACCCTAAGGAAGCGGCCTCTCTTACTGTCTGATTTACAAGCTCAAAGTTAACATCAACGTCTGTAACCACAAGCTGGGAGGAATAGGGAGGCATGTCCATGTGCACATGACCAATCTCTCCCCCAAGATTCATGTATATCTTAAATGATGTGATGCCTTTTCTTACGCAATAGTTCATCTCCTTGACTTGTTGTTGGGTGAAAATTGATGCGTGTACTGTATAGTCAATATAGTGGTATCGGGATGCTGTGGCAAGCTGCTCATCAAGAGATGTGGTAAATGGTTCGTTCAGTCGAAGCATCCTTATCATGGTTGTAATACCACCTATTGCTGCCGCGTGTGACTCCGTCCTTGCAGCTTTATTGATTGGCGAATACACACCATAGTGGACATGTGGGTCTATTGGGCCCGGGACAGAGATAAGACCGGTGCCATCAATCTTGTGATCACATGGTGGTGTATCGTTGGTGAATCCTACTATCTTGCCGTCATCAATTATGATGTTTTTTTCTACAATTCCCTGATGTAGTACTATATGCGAGTCAGTTATTATGGTGTCATACGTCACAATATAGCTTCAGGCAGTCGCATCTATTATGCGTTATATGATTTGTATATGATATTTGAATGGATATGGATCACGACAAGATCTCATCACGGTATGTTTCAGGTAACGCAAATTACAGTTAGTCAAGAAAATGAATAAAAACGCACAAAGACGAGGTAAATGAGGGCCGGTGGTTTAGTGGAATAATGCCTCGTTCGCAACGAGGATGTCGGGGGTTCGATTCCCCCCCGGTCCATTTTCTAGTCATAATCCAAGGAAGCAATTTCGGGGTTATGCCACATGCAGCAGGCTGCCGGCCCTTCTTGCGGGCTTAATGCAAACGGGTTCAGCCCGTACTCCCGCCCGGGGCTTACCTCCACCCTGTCAAGCTCGAAGTATTATGCGTGCTCCGCGTACTCACCCTGCAGGTCTATTACTATGCACATTGTGTCCGGGCGCTTTTCCAGGAACCGCTTTAGCAGTATCTTGTTCGTAAACGACTTGCCCGATCCGGTGGTCCCCGCGGTGAAGACGTTGTGGTTCTTGCGCAGGTTGACGTCGTATATGACGGGGCCCTGCGTGTCCAAATTTCTGCCAAGCATGACGCCGTTTGGGGCCCCAAGCATGTCAGATGACATGAACGGGTAGAGCACGTGCATGCTGTACATGGCGCCCAGCCACGAGGCCCCCATCCCAGCCACGAGGCCCCCATCCCAGCACGATGTGCCGCTGCCTGCCGAGTGATGTCGTGACGCGTATGTTCATCGCCCTCGTGTTGCGCTTGACGATACGGTGCAGCCCGTAGAGCTCCCGCCGGGATGCAGCAAACACAAAACCATTGATCGTAAACGCAAAGGCGGACGTGTTGCCAAGCTCGAGATCCTGCTTGAGGGAGCGTATGTCCCGCAACTTCTTCTGGATGTCGGCCCTGCTTGTGCGCACCCCGCTGTAGAGCAGCTCGCGGTTCTCCATCTTGCGGAGGGCGTCGTCGGGGCGGACCGGCGCCACGTGTACCTGGAGCCGGTGGAACGTGTCGAACACGTCATGTACCCATGCGGGCGGCAGTACGGCGGGGACGCCATACACGGTGTACGCCCTCCCGTACAGAGTCGATCCGTCCACCGCGCACGCAAAGTCACGTACCCCCTGCGCCGTGACCGCCAGCTCATCTCGGGGCTCATCAATTGTATATGAGAATCCCAGCCTCTCAAGCACAGCATCGAGGGGATCTGCCGCGTCTAGCATGACCCGTAGCACGTCCATCCTGCCGCCGTTCGCTTGGCCCCCGTTGTTCTCCCCGACAGCTATGGGCACGCGCTCAAGGGTGATGGCAGCCGCATGCTCTAGCATACTGAGCATCTCAAAGAACTCTGCGAGCCTGCGCCGCAGCTTTTCCTCCGAGAGTATGCGAAAGTTGGCCGGGGTTATCAGGTATGCGTGCCCGTATACTCGTTTGAGCGGCTCGGCAAAGAGGCGTTCGCGTATGATCTCCACGGGTATGATGCGCCGTGCGGCTTTTAAGCGAATGTGCCGGGGTGGGAATTGTCAAGAACCGGTAACCGATGCACTAAAATATGAAGAAGGCGTACTATTTGCCAGATAAAGGAGAGATTCCTTAGAGTCTCGATGGAGTGACTCCTTAGAGTCATTTCGCCTTTGTCCTTATGATATCAGGCTGTCGCGATGTGTTTTCTGTGAAGCTAGGTCATGCTCCCATAACGGCTCAATTAGCCCGTAAAACTCGTCATTGCTGTGCTCATATTTCTGCCAGACTGCACTGGCTGCAAAGTCTGCAAGTTGCAAGCCAGGACTAAGATGGGACGGACAGAAGTTGATGTTGTTTAGAATTTTTTCCAGCCTGTCTGGCCGACTTTGAAAGTCGATCCCGATGCCATTTTTTCTAAAATTAATAACCTCTTCTTGCAGTAACAAATTGAACTGGATTTTATCTTCGTCATAGATTACGCTACCTATTTTGCTCCGCCTGTTCAAGTGCATAGAAAATTTATGGATAACGGATCTCATGGCATACGGTTGCGGATTAAGCGCCCTTTCTCCCCATTTCTGCCACTCTGCCACTTTGTCCACGGTGCTGGCAATTGCAATCGGCTTTAATACCACAATAGTCTCAAACGTCTTGTAAATTATCTCATCCCGCTCTTTTTTGTCGATCTTCCTGTATATGCCGCGTGCGGATTTTATTGCATCAAAATGCAGTTCATATTCCTTGTTGGGCCGTATGTTTTTAGCTTCTTCTGGAATGTACGAATTCAGAATTTTATTTACTCGGTCTCTCGCTAACAAGTCGCTTTCGGGATCAATGATCAGTCCCGCTAGTGTGTGAAACCTGTTAGGATCCTTGCCGACTGGCTTAACCCAGCCATGACCTCCAGAGCCGTCAGCATATAGCGTGCAGTAATTCACAATCCAGAACGTCACGTTAATCTAATAAATCTTCCATGCTTCGGGGGTGCGTCCATTATGATGCGTGTCATTGCCATGTTCCTTGGCGAATATGCCGGGGCCGCTCGGGCTTGGAATGGCCTGGTCCGGCTCGTCAAGTTCCTATATCGGGGCGGCCGCAAGCTACAAAAGCTATGCCCCAACTTTTTTCTGGGAAAGATATTCCTGCTGTAACAAAAGTTGTTAAAAAAAATGCAGATTGTGCGGCTTTCACGGATTTTCTGAACTGTCGACCCCCTTGGGGGGAGAGGAGTGTGGGGCTAGGCCGCAAGCAATGGGGACAGTAGCAACAGCAGGATCGTAGATGCCAGCAGAAACGGGATCACGGGGGCGGTCACCATCACCGGCCACCCTTACGCGTCGCCCCTTTCCCATCCCCTTGTGCCCACGGGTGTCGCACGCAACGAGAAGCCACCCTGCCCGTCGTCAATGCGGATCACGTGCCTCTCCCACCCTCCGGTGGTGCGCCGCAAAGAATGCGGCCGCCTTTTTGAGGGCGCCCGCGGTTATGCACGTGGAGAAAGGGCATCTTCCCGCGGCCGGGTGCCGGTACAGCCTCGCCACGTGTGACACGTTCAGCGCCGCGTTGTATCCCACCACCGCAAACGCCAGCATGGTGACGCCAAGCAGGCCTGCCAGAACGGGCAGAAACGACACGCCCGACGCGGCGGGAAGCGTGACAGAGACTACCAGCAGAACCACGCAGTCGCCTGATGCCACCGCTCTGCGCCTGTACAGCATGAGGGCGAGCGTTACACCCGCCGCCGGTACGAACAGGACGTTGTCATCATCCCCGGAACCCGTCCCCCCGAGCATTCCCTCGCTTCCGACGCTCTTCCAGTTTGTCGACTACCGGCATGCTCCCGATTGCGCCCCGGATTCCGCCTGTCCTTCCTGCCTAATCGCAACCGATCCTGCCCGTTACAGGTTCCATATTCTTATTAATCTGACGTTCGTTACCACACCACATGCATGGTTCGAATCCCCTAAAATCTGGGTTCCGCCCGTTACAG
>CAZIHR010000117.1:0-3148 GCA_964538885.1 uncultured Nitrosopumilaceae archaeon | reverse complement strand
AGCTTGCATTCTCCACCTTTGTTTTTTATGTCGTACCATCTTCGGAGTCCGTAGCTTTGAATGTTTTTCAGCCACCTGCGTATTGTTCTCTGCGATGTGTTTAGATTCTTAGCGATTTGTTTCTGCGTATATCCTTGCTTTCTTTGTATGCATGCAAGCAGTCTCATTTTTGCTTTAGGATCTGTTTCCTTTTTTTCCAAGCGTTGTATGCGCGCGATACTTGTGTTTGGCAGAAATTTTATTTTCACACTATATGTTAATTGACCCATAATATGGATCTTTTCCATATTCGTCCATTGTCAATATCATTTATTATAGTGGGGCATTCATCTATAGTTCTTGAATCGTCATTCACGGATAGCTCAACACCGTGAACTTTGGTGCTGTCTAGCTCAACATTCAGCCACCCCTTGATTGCCACAACAGTAGTACAAATTATAGACCGTAGAATGATTAAAAAGTTCACTGTCTCTTATTGCAAAGTTTCTATCTGACTTTCATTCTGCTATTATGATTTTATTGCAAATATTCCAGCAATTGCATTCCTAATTGTTTGATTCCCAAGACTTACAGGCAGCCCTAATGCTGTTATGATATATGCAATCAGTACTGCATCATTTAACATGAATGGCAAGTCATTCCAACCAACCAAAACCACCACCAAGTGTACCATCACTATATTACATCCAATGACCCATTTGATCCATGCAGGTAACTTACCACGGTCTTTCTCAGGCGGTATGTCTCTAGGTGATGCGTCTTTACTTACTTTGGGGTTAGGCAAGATTTCGGCAGGCGGTCTTGCTTTGAATCCATTTAACGGATCACTCACAGGAGACCAAGCTCTTCTTTGTAGTACTTGCGTATTGTCGAGTCTGGAATCTCCGTCCCAAACTTTCCATCATAATGAGTGTCCCAAGGTGATCCAGGCTCATGGCACAGTTTTTGCAGGTCGTTAAATGACCACCCCCCATAATTTTGTATAACAGTATCTATCACCCTACGCTCATAGTCAGTTATGACTGTTGTAAACAGTTCTTGGCGGTTAGAGTCGGCATTGCTATCTACATGAGGGATGGTTCCACAATAGTTAAGCTTCTGAACCACCCCATATCCCCATATCTTGAGTTCATGGTACAATATTGGTATCACTGGTCCATACTTCCAAGCTTCTATTCTATCTCGTATCAACGGTTTATCCATAACAGCTAATGTCATACCATGTGATATGAACACCATCTTGATAAGTTGAAACGGTGTGAACCTACAACCATGTGTATGCAGTATGTAGTCTGTTACTATTAATGAGGAATGCCCCCCGCCGTTCATATTCATCACTTTCAAGTCAGTGTAGGCCTGCCATGAATTGGACATAGTTGATTCTTTCCAAATTGGTAAAAGGACAGTTGACCGTCTGAATCACGGCGCGCCTTTACAATATCATTTTGGTAGAACTGTAACTTTACAGTGGATCCCAACCAACGCATCAGTATTCTCCTTATATCTATTATATCCATACGTATAATGAAATTATTACATATATTTAGTACTTAGCATCGCTGGTTTTTCTGCAAAAAAGGGACAATGCCCTCATTAGATATAATGTAACTGGTCAGGTCTTCTAGGGCGATTTTTGACAAAATTTTCTAGACGTACTGTAGTAGCTGCTTTCTACAGTCCAAACCTTGATTCTTCCAAGTGGTGATACAGGTGATACAGGTGAACAGGCATCCCATCCACAGCATGGTCTTCGCAGATCTAATTCCACCTCGTATCTTGCGGTGCACCCCTATCTCACGTAGGAGGGTCTCTGCAGGATTATTTGTGGGAGGGATTTCCGGATCCAACACGAACCAAAATGCATTGGGAAGTGCGCGCTCTAGCTTTTTCATATAGTCACCCATCATGGAGTCATCTTCATATCTAGATATGAGCAACTTCATGCGGCGCGTTGCCTTTTTGTGCAGCGCGGCCCTCTCTGATGCGGTGACGTCCCTTTTTGCGTCGTGGTATATGTCCTGTAGTCGTTTCAACGCGTTATATACGTCTGCATTGTCTGGGTTCTTGTCTGCAATGTCGCGCAGGCCCCGTATGAGATGGGCCCAGCATCTCTGTATCCTATACAAGCGGTATGCACTCCACCCATCACATGTGATTGTCCCCTTCCAACAGTCACCCAGCACCTCTCTAATTACGTCACGACCTCTGCTTGGCCGCAAAAGATAGAGCGACCTGCCAGTCTTTGGGTCATATCTATCATATCCAGATCTTTTTTCCTGCAAGACTGATTGATGTCTCGTCTACATGTAGCATTTTTGCCTGAGATATGAAAGCCATTATACTCTGCGCAGGAGTCGCAAGGCTGCCACACACCATTATCAGTATAGCAAAGATGGTGCCTGAGGCCATGCTCACACCAAGGGATCCCATGTATTCGGCGTTCTTACGATTGGGCATCCTGTACATAAAGTTGATTGCAATCGAGATTACTTATGTAGTACGAAAAGTAGTTCGCCTCGTGTCCGAAGGTGTAAAGTGGGTAAAGGGGCTTGGCAGACAAGTCAGCATGTCAAGTGGAAATACAGGTGTGTGGATATTGAAGAAACACTTGCACAAATACGAAAATCTGGATAAACCAAATGCAAAGAAATTAGATTCAAAAAAAAAAGCGCAATGGATAGTGCGTCAAAAAACAAAAAGGTGAGCTTACAAACTCCCAGATAGCCCAGTCCATGGGAGTATCCATACGCTGGGTTCAAAAGCTGTGGGCAAGACACAGACATGACCAGAACGGTGAGATATTCCATCCTAGGAAGATGGGCAGGCCTGAAAACAGCGCGTATGGGCGCAGGGAACACTCTGCTGTGCTGTCTGCATGGCAGCAGAACCTGTCAGGCTCTGCAATACTGCGGCATTCCATAGAAGAGCAGACCGGAATCCATATTCCAAACGTACTGATACACCAGATATTAAGAGATGTAGGCATGGCACAAAAACAACCCAAGAAATCAAAGAGGAGAAGATGGGTCCACTACGAGCGTGAACATTCCAACTCTATGTGGCATACTGACTGGAAGCAGATTCACACGGGCATGCACAAGGACAGGTGGTTTTTGTGTTATGAGGATGATGCATCCAGGTTTGTCAC
>CAZIHR010000116.1:0-4488 GCA_964538885.1 uncultured Nitrosopumilaceae archaeon | reverse complement strand
TATTATGAAGGCACGCATTACATGTGGGCAAAATATACTGATCCCGATGGTGATGCAAGTCACGACACCTTAAAGTGGACATACAGCGGCCCCAACAACTTTGGCACCCACCCCGACTGGGGAAACAACCCGATATTTGATCGGGGGTTGGCAGGCAAGGGCTACCTGAAGACTGGAACCCACACCTTTACTGTAAGTGTCGGGGACTTTAGCGGGAACACTGGAACATCCGCACCAGTCACAATAACTGTACAATAGACCCGTATGTGAATTACGTCAATCATCTGCTAGTACTCGTAATGCAGTATGGAGATCTGGCAGTTCTCGTTTTGGGTCTGGTCGTGTTGGTATTGGGCGTTGTGGAACATCTGGGACAGTGGTGTTACTGCTTCAACGTGATAAATTGATTTATCCTTAATTGGATCTCATACGCGTTTGACATCAATGCTACTGGGCACATTGCAATCGACTTGATCACAAACTATAGTTTTTTGATACAAAATATAAGTAAGTCGAGCTACATGCTTGATATCATGTCGTCCAAAATCTTTGATTATACAAAGATTTGTAATCACATACTTGAACTAGACTCTAAAATCCGCTTTGTAGGCATTATAAATGAACGCGGCAAGCTTGTTGCTGGCGGCATGAAGGAAAATGTTGAACCACTGGAAAATCAGAAAGATGATGAGATGATTTTCATGGAACTTGCACTTCGTATCAAGATGAGAAAAGAGTTTGATAAGCAGTTGGGTCCTGTAAATTTTGCGCTGGCATCAAGAAAGCGAGCACTTGCTATGAGCTTTCTGCTCAACGATGACATATTATATGTGGTATCTGAGCCTGATGCTGATTATTGCATGTTGCCAAAAAAGATCATGGAATTAATCAGTACCTGACTACTGGAGTGTCAAACTGTATCTATAAATAGAATTATTGTTTGGAATACCCGATGCCTGTTGATCCTGTATGTGGAATTGAACTTGATGCCGATTTGGCTCTAGAACATGAACATGATGGCAAGAAATTTTATTTTTGTTGTAATGGTTGTAGGATAATATTTGTCAAAAAGCCTCGTAAATACAAAAACAACTAGAGTGACATTCGTAAAAATTTTGTTAAACTATATCTAAAAATTGATTGCAGAGGATAAATTATCTATAGTTATTCTAGATTGGAAATGCGCCGCACATTCTACAAAATTTCGAGTCGCCTGTGTTAAATTTGCAATATGGACATCTTTTATCTGTATAGTCCATGTCGTGCAAGCCGTGCATTTTTTTGTATATCTCATAGTAGTGCATGGATTCTTTTGTTCTGATGTTTATGCCGTCTTCATCTTGAATTTTTTTCTTCTTTTGCGCAAATATATTGTCACTTATTACAGCATCAAACAACTTTGTTAGTCCTACAGTGCCTGCACCATCTTGCATTGGGGACTTTGGCCTCCATACTATCTCACTTGGGATGAATTCCTCAAACGTCTTTCTCAAGATCCATTTTCCCCATCTTTTCTTGTTTTCATTATTGACTTTAAGCTCTATTGGCATCTCTTTTGCAAATTTAATTATTTCATCATTCAAAAAAGGTGATTCTAGTGAAACATTCATGCTTTTACCTATCTCTTGTGCGGGAAAGTGCATAATGTTACTAATTCTTTCCAGTTCTATTTTTAACTCGTTTTGAGGCTTGTTTACGAGAAAAGCATATCCAGCAAACAGCTCATCTGCTCCATCCCCTGATATCAACTCTGACAATCCTTGCTCTTTTGCCCATTTGATTGCCAGATACATTACTACATTGTTTCGAATTTCTACATCGTTAAAGTTGCCCAATATTTTTATTGTTTCTTGTAATGCGTCCAGTATTTTTTCGGTACTGGTGTGGTTAATTGACAGTGAAATGCCAAATTTTTTTGATACTAATTGGCAGTATGTAAGGTCTGTTGCAACAAAGTCACTTGCAATGATTGTGACTCCTCTTACCTTATCTGTCAAAAAGTGTGTCAGTATGGTGCTATCTAGTCCACCTGAAAGTGCAATTGCATCTGATTTACACTGCTCACATGCTTTGGCAGTTAACTCATACAATCTTTTGTAGGTGTCTTTGAGCATATGGTGTGATTTTTATGGTTGTATTAGATTAATTTATGTGATTAACTGGAGTGACGTAGCGAGTATCGTAAATATCAAGTCATATTGACCAACTTGATCTTGTCATGACTCTATCTCTTCCATATTGTAATTTTTATGTGGATTAAATTGTATGGCACATTTGTAATTCTTTTTTTTGTAATTATCATCCACAGATTCAATTTGGTGTATATGATATTATACAAAGACAAAAGTCATTTTGATTTACATGTATGTATTGTCAATATGAGTATTTTATTGAGTTTTTTTTAAAGTATATTGGTATTTTAATAATGTGTACGGGTTTACCTTATAGTAGAATCTACAGTCACACCAACCTTGTTTTTGCACATTAAATGAATATGTGCTTTATTCTTGACAGATTGATCTATCTGTGAATGAATTTTGATACTTGTTATGATTTGTCAGATGTAGAACCTGTGAGTGACATTACCTATGTCATATACTGTAATGGTGTGATGACTTGTTTACTACTCAAGGTATGGGTTTCTCGAAAGGTTTGGGCGTGCCTGTAGTAGTGGCCCAATTTCCTTCACCTTTTCCGTTACTGGCACGTATCTGTATGTCGTAAGATGTGCCAGTCACTAGATTTTTCAATTCGATTACTCCTCCTTCTTTTGCATTGACAGTTTGTGCATTCCAAGCATTTGTGCCAGATGGGGCATATCTAATGATATACTCATAGACTGGACCGCCATCAGTGGGCACTTGCCAGACTATTCCTAATGAATGATCAAAGGAAATGACCTCCAAGTTAGTTGGTGTGCCGGGCAGGCTTAACTCAGCTTTTGCTGTATCGGACCAGCCTCCTGTATTGGCTTGATTTCTTGCGGCAACTCTAAAGTCATATGATGAAGCGTCAGGTCTCACGGATACTGTTGCAGTTGTGTTAGTTGATTTATCGTCCCGGGCTTCTCGCCATACTGAACTGTGGTTTTTCTTATACTGTATGATGTAATCCGATAATTCAGAGCCGCCATTATATGTTGAACCGTCCCAATTGAGTGTAACCTTGAAGGTGCTAGATCCTGCTTGACCACTTGGAATCGATACTGTTAGATTTGTAGGTGCATTGGGAATTCCGGCCGTGGCGGATGTACGAGTCCAAGGCGAGGTACCATCTACTATAGTGCGAACATACACACGGAACTCATAGTAACTGCCATCCGTCAGGCTACTGACCGTAGTACTTGTATTCGAACCTATACTCACAGTGTGTCTTTTCCACTCATTTGCTGTGACTTCTTTGTAGATGACACTATAATAGATGCTTGAGGCGCTACCTATGTCTTCAGGAGCTTTCCAAGAGAGCGTTATGGAGGAATCACCCGGAGTTGCCACAAGATTGGTTACCGGTCCAGGTGGCACGACAGTGTGACTGGCCAATGCCTCGTCCATTAATGTTCCGCCTACAAGCAAGATTACTGCTGATACGGCCAGAAATACTGGCAATATTTGAATAGTTGCACTAGTACTATGGGGCCGTGAATACATCAATTGTCATCGATAAAGGTGTTATAAAAACACTATGAATGTATTTTAATAATTTTTTGGACAATACCATTGCACACTTTCTGCTTAAATAGTTCTTTTTGTAGATATGATCATGTCTGATAATGATACTGCAGAGCTTCGTATAGGCCGATGGGGAAGGAGATTTTGGGCTTACGTTGTTGATCTATTATTAGTAGGATGTGTTACTGGCTCTTTGTTTGGTGGTGTGGATTTTATGGTAGTTGAAGATACTTCTGAGGATGTGGGCTTGTGGATGATTGGTTGGGCGATAGCAAGTTCTGTGTTCTTTGCCTACTTTACCATACTAGAATGGCTTACTGGCTATACGGTGGGAAAGCGGATTTTCAAGTTACGTGTAGAAGATACAGCTGGTAACGGCAGACCCAGGTTGGAGATGCTACTGATAAGCAATTTTGGCAAGTCTTATGTCATGCCACTAGATGTATTCATAGGACTGATTGCTTTTAGGGACACTAGACAGAGAGCATTTGCCAAGCTTGCAGGTACGGTGACTGTAAGGGTACCACCTGAAAAGTCACATTACAAGTTGGACTAGTTATTCTAGTATGATGTTTGATTATATAATCAATAGATGCGGTTCTCAATTAGCCGTATTTCATTAACGGACCTCAAAAGATCCAAATAGTATGCCAACTAGGCATATTTTATGTCTGTATACGAAAGATTATCAAAAAATCCCACCACTGTTCCAGTCCCCCCTGAGTATTTCTGTCGAGGAATGTAATGCGATAGTGGAAAAAATAGAGAAAATATATACAAAAGCAGAGAAGAAACGCCTCTCAAGAAAAAATAGGAAACG